>JAJQHT010000101.1 GCA_021199595.1 Oscillospiraceae bacterium | reverse complement strand
CCGGCGCTTTGCCGCGTCATATATACGAGATCTCAAAAGGACGACACCTCCGGCGGGTTTGAAACCGTGGAGGAGGGCGACAGCTCGGTGGGCTGACCGCTTTCCACAGGCTGAGGAAACCACAATGACAAAAGGGGCGGCAGATTTGTTCTGCCGCCCCAGTGGAGCGATTTCAGCTTCTGGGTTCGCCTGCGGTTGGCCGCAGGAAAACGGCTGGAGGACTGGCTTGGCATCGTTCCCCCGACAAAAGACGGGAACGCCAAAAAAGCGCTGCTCTGCTGCGGAGCGTTTTTTGCATTGGAAACCGGCTGCGTCTTGTCGGAATAATACAATTTTCCCGCAGTTTGCACTTGTATTTTTGGAAAAAACATAGTATAACAATAGGGAAGGAACGCTAAGGCAGTGCTATATCGTTGCGGGAAACGTCCCGCGCCGTCTGCCATAGCCGGTTTTGCGGCTTACTTTCGTATGTCCTGACATTGTTAGAAGATAAACACCAAACCATGACTGCAAGGAGTGAACCTATGAAAAAGAATCCCATCACCATCGACCCCTCTCTGAAGAACGGTTACATCCCCGCGCCCTACGTGCTGGAGGAGGGCGACAACATCACCGACGTCTATCTGGAACCGGTGATTTTCCACAACGAAAACGGCCCTGACATTGGCGTCACCACCTGCGGCGTAATCGTGCAGGACGGCCTGTATTTCAAGGACATGGACAACGACGGCGTTCTCTCCCCTTATGAGGACTGGCGCAATTCCGACGAGGTCCGCGCCGCGGACATGGTGAAGCATCTGCCCCTGGAACAGCAGGCCGGCCTGGTGCTGAACGCCCTGTGGAACACCCCGGTCTCCTTCACCCGGAAGGAGGCCCAGGACGAGGAGGGGAACATCATCCCCACAAAGGTGTTCAAGCACTTTGACCCCACTGAGCCGGAACCGACTTCTCCGCTGCCCGGTATCAGTATGCGCTGTGACGACACCGATGTGCTGGAGAAGAAGATCACCGCCGGCGTTTACCGGGGCGATATGGTGGCGGAGGCCGGCGTCGCCGCCCTTTACCACAATATCGGCACCCAATACCTGGAGTACGGAGCTGTCCAGGGCGGCGTTGCCATCCCATACTCCATGCACACCAACCCCATCAACATCGGCTACCCGGATTTCCTGGGGTTCGGTGCCGCCTGCCTGGGGGACGGCAACTTCGACATGGTCTATGAAATGGCTGACACGGACCGGAAGATGATGAAGGGCTGCGGCCTGAACATCATGTACGGCCCCCAGGTGGACGTATCCACGGACCCGCGCTGGCCGCGGAACTCCGGCACCTATGGCGAGCAGCCCGACATCACCGCTGGCATCACCAGAGAGCTGGTCCGGGGCTACCAGAACGGGGAGGACGGTTTGAACGAGGGCAGCGTCGTCCTGACGGTCAAGCACTTCCCCGGCGACGGTCCCGCGGAAAACGGCTTTGAGCCGCATATGCCCATCGGCCAGTGGCGGCTGTACCCCACGGAAGGGTCTATGGAGAAATACCACCTGCCGCCGTTCCAGGCCGCGATGGATATGAAAGCCTCCTCCCTGATGCCCGACTACTCCCGCGTGGGGACGGATGGCCGCTCCAAGCCCCAGTATTATCGGGGCAAGCTGACCTCCTCTGAGCAGGTGGCCTCCGCGTACTCCAAAGAGCTGATCACCGGTCTGGCCAGGGAAACCATGGGCTTTGAGGGCTATGTGAACTCCGACTCCGGTATCACCGCCGTGCAAATTTACGGCGTAGAGGATCTGTCCATCCCGGAGCGCTACGCCAAGGCCATTTCCGCCGGGACGGATGTCATTGGCGGCAACACGGACGCGGAAAACATCGTGAAAGCGGTAGAGGACGGTCTGCTGCCGAAGGAGGACCTGGACCGCGCCAATTACCGCCGCCTCCTGAGACTGTTCAATCAGAAACGGGTGGACAACCCCTATCTCTACCCAGACGAAGCGGACCGCATCCGCGCCGAAAACTACGAGGGCGCGAAAAAGGCCGCCTACAAAGCCTGCCAAAAGGAAGTGGTCCTGGCCAAGAACCACGAGGGCGCTCTGCCTATGCAGAAGGGGAAGAAGGTCTTTGTGGCGGTTTTCGCCGGAGACGACGCAGGCGCCGCGCTCGCTCAGTCTATGGGTGCCGGGACCGCCGGAACTTCCGACAACGAAGCGTTGCGGAAGCAGCTGGAGGAGCTGCTGGCCGGGCGGGGCTATGAGATCGTTGACAAGGCGGAGGACTGCGATTACGCCTATCTCCACGTCTGGCCCAAGCAGAATAACATCATCTTCGTTCAGCGCTCCATGCCCGTTCTGGAACTGGTGGACGGCCTGATGCACGAGGAGCGGGAGATGAACAAATCCCAGAAAAAGACCGGCAACCTGATTCCCATCCACACCCTCCGGGGCGTTGATGAGATTCCCGGCATTGCGGAAACGGTCCACGCCCACGGCGGCAAGGTCATTGCCACCTGCGTGGTCAACAACCCCTGGATTTTGTCCAATCTGGAGCCTTACTGCGACGGTCTGACCTTCCAGTACACCATCTCTCCGGTGGCCATGGACAACGCGCTGGGGGCGCAAATGGACGTTCTGTCCGGCGAATTCAACCCCACCGGCAAGATGAGCCTGACTATGGTGTCCTCGCCAGAGGTGATTGCCATCACCGAGAAGGAGATCGACGGTGTGGTCCGGGAAGTCTGCGCCTCCCCCAACGATGTCCCCGGTTACGACAAGGACCAGTACATCGACCCGGAGGTGTTGGCAAAGGTCAAAGGCGGCAGCTACGCCTATTACGACGCGGACGGCAACTATTACCGCTCCGGGTTCGGTCTGCATTATTGAGCTGAAAAACACAAGGAGACACCGCAAAACAGCCCCACAAAGGCAAGGGAGCGTTGCAGCTTTTGCTGTTTCGCAATATCTCCTATAGCGGCAGCAACAGGAAGCCCGGGCACTCATCAGGAGCGCCTAGGCTTCTTTGCTGTTATCGCATAGAAACGAATCAGATAGCACCTGGCCGGACTGAGATGGTTTATCTGTATGACAGGGACAGGACGAAGATTGTCTGCAAAGAGCGGACACAGCATTCGGCAGCGCCTTCGTGCGTTTGCCGGTTTTTTAGCTGTCTTTGGATATTTGTTGGGACTTTGCCGTTTCTGCTTGACGAAACGCCTCTGAAACGCTTAAAATGAAAGAAAGTGAAATGAAATGGAGCCTGACAGAGCATATACGGTCCATTTTGTCTTGCAAATTAAGTGTTTAGGAGGCAGAACAATGGGTGGTAAGTTGGAAACCTTCCAGAAAAAGAAGGACTTCCTCATCTGCGTGGATTCAGACGGCTGCGCGATGGACACCATGGACATCAAGCACATCCGCTGCTTTGGGCCGTGCATGGTGGAGGAATGGGACTTGCAGCAGTGGAAGGACCCCATTCTGACACGCTGGAACGACATCAACCTGTACACCATGACCCGTGGCATCAACCGGTTCAAGGGGCTGGCGCTGATGCTCCGGGAGGTCAACGACCAGTACACCAAAATCGAGGACCTGGAGTCGCTGGAGGACTGGGCGGCCAACAGCAATGAGCTGTCCAACAGCGCTATCGCCAAGGCCATCGAGAAAACCGGCAGTGTCTGCCTGAAAAAGGCCCTGTCCTGGTCGGAAAGTGTCAACGAAGCTATCAACGCCCTGCCCTTCGAGGTGAAAAAGCCCTATGAGGGCGTCCGAGAGGGTCTGGCCTACGCCAACCAGAAGGCGGACGTGGTCATCGTCTCCTCTGCCAACCTTCAGGCAGTCATGGAGGAGTGGGAGCTTTACAAGCTGCTGGACCACGTGGACCTGGTGCTGGCCCAAGACACCGGCAGCAAGGCTTTCTGCATTCAGGAGCTGCTGAAAAAGGGCTACGACCCGGCCAACGTGCTGATGACCGGCGACGCTCCCGGCGACTACGACGCGGCCACCAAGAACGGCGTCTACTACTACCCCATCCTGGTGAAACACGAGAAGGAGTCCTGGGTGGAGTTCCGGGAGACGGCGGTGGACAAGCTCATCGGCGGCGAATACGGCGGAGCCTATCAGGAGGAGAAGGTGGCGGCTTTCCTCCAGAACCTCTCGTAACGTAAAATTTAACTATCCCTCTGAATCAGCTTCATTTTTTAGTAGTTAGTGGCTAGTGATTAGTGGCTGAAAAATGGATATTTCTGCTAAAACCCTATATTTATAGGACAAACTGACAC
>JAJQHT010000300.1 GCA_021199595.1 Oscillospiraceae bacterium | reverse complement strand
ATAATGGAAAAAAGAAACCTACTATTCAATAAGGAGCGATTCTCATGATCGACCTGACGATTCATTCCGACGGCCTTGCCCATAACATAGCGAGAGCCAGGGCAAACGGCGTTGTTATCCCCACCTTTGCCCAAATGAAAGACCCCAGCCTGATACCTCACGAGGTTTTGGATAAGCTGTCCCACACCGGCCTGTGGGACGTTGACCCTGTGAACCTCTTCCGCGTCAACTGGCACAACGAACCAAAGCAGTCCGGCGGACTTTTTGCCGCCCCGAATTATATCGAGTTTCCCCCTGCCCTGACCGGCGTCCCCTGCCGCATCGTGGCGCTGGCGGGCAAGTGGTTCCCCACTGGCTGCCACAAGGTCGGCGCTTCCTTCGGCTGCCTGGTGCCGCGTCTGGTCACAGGCCAGTTTGACGCAGACCGGCAAAAGGCCGTCTGGCCCTCCACCGGCAACTACTGCCGGGGCGGCGCTTTCAACTCCAAGCTCCTGGGCGTTCACGCCATCGGTATCCTTCCGGAGGGAATGAGCCGGGAGCGGTTCGACTGGCTGCGCTCCATCGGCGCGGAAATTATCGCGACCCCGGGCTGCGAGTCAAACGTCAAGGAGATATTCGACAAGACGCACGAGCTGGCGGAAGACCCCTCCAACATGATTTTCAACCAGTTTGAGCAGATGGGCAACCACCTCTGGCATTATGAGGTCACGGGCAGCGCCATTGCGGAGGTGTTCGAGCTTATCCGCCGTCCCGGCGACCGCATGGCCGGGGCCTGCTTCACCACCGGCTCCGCCGGGGCCATCGGCTCCGGGGATAAGCTGAAGGAGCTTTATCCCACCATGAAGCTGGCGGCGGGCGAGGCGCTCCAATGCCCCACCCTGCTCGACAACGGCTTCGGCGGCCACCGCATCGAGGGCATCGGTGACAAGCACGTTCCCTGGATACACAACGTCAAAAACACCGACATGGTCATCGACATCGACGACTGCGACAGCCAGGAGCTGATTCGTCTCTTTAACGAGCCGGAGGGCGTGGACTTCCTTGTGCACGATTTGGGCCTCGACCCGGAGTTCGTCCAGCGGCTTTCCTGGCTGGGCATATCCGGCATTGCAAACGTCCTGTGCTGCATCAAGATGGCAAAATATTATGAATTTACCAGTCAGGACGTGGTCTTTACGTTGCTGACCGACTCTGTGGAGATGTACGGCAGCCGCCTGGAGGAGCTGCGGGCACAGGACGGCCCCTACACCCATGAAAAGGCCGCCGTGGATTACGCTCTGCACCTCCAGGGCCAGAAGACCGACAACCTCCTCGAGCTGACCTACGCCCAGCGCAAGCGGGTTCACAACCTGAAATACTACACCTGGGTGGAGCAGCAGGGCAAGACCGCCCAGGAGCTGAACGACCTGTGGTACGGCACAGAATTTGCCGACGTCCACACCCAGACTGCCGCCATTGATGAGCTGATAGAGCAGTTTAACCAGGCGGTGAAAAAGGGCTGAGCCTGTATATCTTACGCAAAACGCGGCCCCATGCACTTTGGGGCCGCGATTTTTGCAGCGCGGTGCTTTGCTGTCTTTTTTCGTTTGCCGGGCTGCAACACAAAAATATAGGACACAGGAGATTTATCTATGGAGCCGCTGGGACTGCTTATTGTGGAGGATGACCGCTTCATTCTGCGGGATTTGGAGACCATCGTAGATTGGGCCGCCGCCGGGCTGCAGCCTGTCACCGCCATGAACGGACGGCAGGGGCTGACCCGCTTTCAGGAGCATTCCCCCGCGCTGGTCATAACCGATGTGCGAATGCCATTTATGGACGGCATTGAAATGCTTGATGCTATACGGCGGCAAAATCCCTTTGTGGAGACCATGTTTCTGAGCGCCTTTGACGACTATTCCCTTGTCCGTGAGGGACTTCGCGGCGGGGCGCGGGATTATATTCTCAAGTCAGACATCTCCCCGTCTCTGATGCTTCAAAAAGCAGAGGAGCTGCGCCGGGCCTATTTGGAATCCGCCGCCGACCAGCTATCGCGCTGGAAGACCCGATGCCTGGAGGGCCTGCGCTGCGCTCCCATGCCGGAATCGGAGCTGGATGAGCTGGCAGGGGTGTGCAGCTGCTTTCCTGCCTCGCTGTTCTCCCGTCCTCTGGGTCAGGCCATTGCCCAGGAGACCGGCTGCGAGCCGCCCCAGGAGCCGCTGATACCATGGCTGCAAGCCTTAAACGGCGGGCCGGAATCGGAATCTGCGGCCCTGGTGCGGCAGGCGGCGGCCTTTATCGAACAGCACTACGCCGATCCGGCGCTGAAAAACGCCGACATCAGCCGCTGCATCGGCGTCAGCGAGCGGAAGCTCAGCGAGGTGTTCCGCGCCGAACGAGGTCAGACCCTAAACGATTATCTCATCGACGTGCGGATAAAAACGGCAAAACGGCTGCTGCGGGAGACGGAGCTGCGGATCTATGAGATCGCGGAGCGGTCAGGCTACGGGAGCAGCGCCTATTTCAGCACCGCCTTCACCAGGACTGTTGGCGTCAGCCCGGCAGATTACAGACGGGAGGCGCAAAAATGAACAGCCGCCTTTCAGGAAAGCTGCTGCGCCGGGTTTTGCTGGCGGAAATCATTAGCTTTCTGCTTCTGATGGCCGTGGCCTTCGGCTTTTTGCGGCCCATTTTGCGTAATCAGGCCCTGGAAAAAGCGGAGCAGACCGGCGCGAGACTGGCCGAGGAGATAGACGACGCCCTGTCCGGCATGGCGAATACCGCCGCCTTTCTGGCAAACTCCCCGGAGCTGGGTACCGCCATTGACGCGGGCGCCGGGGAATACGAAAATGTGTTGGACAGCCTCTGCTCCATAGCGCCCCAGCCCATCCGCAGCGCCGTTTTGCTGATAGACGGCGCGTCATACGCGGCGGGCGGGGCCATGACCGACACCGACCTGGCCTATGCCCATTCCCAGTGGGTCACAACCGTGCAGGGCGCCGGGCAGTTTTCCACCATCTACAGCGCCGATGGCGGCGACGAGCCGGACAGCCTGGCCTATGCCATGCCCGGCCAAACCCAGGGCGGGACAGGCTACACGCTGCTGATCTTCTATGACGCCACAGAGCTTCTGGAGCGCATCGACAGCCGCCTGGAGGCGGACTACTCCGGGTACGTTCTGGCCAGCGAGTTTGGCCCCGTCTTTCTGGACGCCGGAGAGACAGGTCAGGCGGAGGCCATTCTCGATGAAAATATCAACGCGGATGATAACTACAGCCAGTACCGCGCCGGAGGCTATTACATCATAAACCGGGTCGAAAATGGGTGGAGACTGTGCGGGTATCTGTCCAGGGCGGATTTCAGCCAGAGCTTCAATACCACGCTTTTGTATATCAGCCTTATGTGCCTGCTGCTGTGCGCCGTGTCCATCGTCATACTTCTTCCCATGGCCGGAGGGCTGCTGAAGCCGGTGTATGCCCTGCGGGACGCTATGGACAGGACGTCCGCCGGGGATTTGACCGTCCGGGCAGCGGTCTTGTCTGACGATGAGCTGGGCCAGCTCGCGGAAAATTTCAACGCCATGACCCAAAGCCTGGAGGAGAGCGTCCGCCAGCGGGTCGAAGCGGAACGCAAGGCCCAGGACACCCGTTATACCCTTTTGGTAAGCCAGGTAAACGCCCATTTTGTATACAACACCATGAGTTCCATTAACTCCCTGGCCCGCATGGGCGACAGCGCCAGCGTTCTGACCATGAACACCGCCCTCCTCCACATATTGCAGGGTACGCTGGCCTCCCAGGACGGCGAGCTGTTCACCACGCTGGAAAATGAGCTGAGGCTTTTGGAGCAGTATTGGCAAATCGAGGTTATCAAAAACGGGGGTTCCATTCACCTGGAAACAGAAATACCCCCCGAATTGGCACAGTCCTCCGTCCCCCGGAACATTTTGCAGCCCCTGGCGGAAAACAGCCTGCTCCATGGTCTGATGGACGAGGAGACGGGTCTGGCCTCCGGCGTGGTGCGCGTCACAGCCCAGCGGAAAGCGGACGCCCTGCTGGTGACAGTGGCGGACAATGGCCGGGGCATATCCCCTGAGGTAATGGAAATCCTTCGCTCCGAGCAGGCGGACGACCATCTCCGTATGCGGGGACGGCACATTGGGCTGTCCAATCTTCGGCAGCGGCTGCGCATTCTCTACGGCGACCAGGCGCAGCTTCTCATCGAGAGCCGCGGGAATGGCACCACGGTCACACTGGTGTTCCCGGCGGCAAAGAGCTGACCGCCGCAGGACTGCCCGAGGCCAAAGCAGCCCTGA
>JAJQHT010000115.1 GCA_021199595.1 Oscillospiraceae bacterium | reverse complement strand
GGCCACGGGCTATCCCATCGCGAAGATCACGACGAAAATCGCCCTGGGCTTTACCCTGGATGAGATTAAAAACGACATCACCGGCAAGACCTGCGCTTGCTTTGAACCGGCGCTGGACTATATCGTGGCCAAATTCCCCAAGTGGCCCTTCGACAAGTTCCACGGCTCCTCCCGCCGCCTGGGTACCCAGATGAAGGCCACCGGCGAGGTTATGGCCATTGGGCCATCCTTCGAGATGGCCCTGATGAAGGCCGTCCGGGGCGCGGAGATCGGCCTGGACACCTTAAACGCTCCGCCGCTGGACGACCGCCCGGTGCTGGAACGGCTCCACGACCAGGACGACCGGCGGCTGTTCACCGTGTTCGAAGCCCTGAAATCCGGCGTGGATGTGGACACCATATTCAATATCACCAAAATTGACCGCTGGTTTTTGTATCCCCTGGAGAAAATGGCCCGGTTCGAGCAGCGGATTGAAAAGGGTCTGACGGACGAGGACTATTACGAGGCCAAGCGCATGGGCTATACGGACGACGCCCTCCGCCGTATCACGGGGCGGCAGGAGCTGCCGGGCCAGACCTTTGCCTATAAGATGGTGGACACCTGCGGGGCGGAGTTCGATGCGGAGACGCCTTATTTCTATTCCACCTGCGACGCGGACTGCGAGAGCCGGGCTTTCCCCCGCTCCGGCAAGCCGGTGGTGATGGTGCTCGGCTCCGGCCCCATCCGCATCGGCCAGGGCATCGAGTTTGACTACAGCTCCGTTCACTGCGTCTGGACGCTGCGGGAGATGGGCTATGATGTGGTCATTGTGAACAACAACCCGGAGACCGTCTCCACGGACTATGACACCGCCAACCGCCTGTATTTTGAGCCGCTGACCCCGGAGGATGTGTATAACATCATCCAGGTGGAGCAGCCCGTGGGGGTGGTGGTGGCCTTCGGCGGTCAGACCGCCATCAAGCTGACCCAATTCCTCGATCAGAAGGGCGTGCCGATTCTCGGCACCAGCGCGGAGAGCATCGACATCGCGGAGGACAGAAGCCGCTTCGACGCGCTGCTGGAGACCTTCGGCATCTCCCGGCCCAAGGGCATGGGGGTCAACTCCCTGGAGGAGGCCGTAAACGCGGCGGAGACGCTGGGCTATCCCGTTCTGCTGCGGCCCAGCTATGTCATCGGCGGCCAGAACATGACCATCGCCCGTTCCCGGGAGGACACGGAGCGCTATATGCGGGCCATCCTGGCGGGGGGGATTGAAAACCCCGTCCTGGTGGACAAGTATATGCCCGGCGTGGAGCTGGAGGTGGACGTGATTTCCGACGGCAAGGACGTGCTGATTCCCGGTATCATGGAGCATATCGAGCGGGCCGGCATCCACTCCGGCGACTCCATCGCCGTCTATCCGCCCTATAACCTGACCGATCGGTTTTTGCAGAAGATCTGCGACTGCTCGGAGAAGCTGGCCCTGGCCCTGGGAACAAAGGGCCTCGTGAACATCCAGTACCTCATCTATGACAACGAGCTGTACGTTATCGAGGTGAACCCCCGCGCCTCCCGGACGGTGCCGTATATCAGCAAGGTGACGAACGTCCCCATGGTAGATCTGGCCTCCAAGGTCATGCTGGGGCAGCCGCTGGCGGAGCTTGGCTATGGCTCCGGCCTGTGGCCCTCGCCGCCATACTGCGCCGTAAAGGTGCCGGTGTTCTCCTTTGAGAAGCTGGGAGACGCAAACTCCATCCTCGGCCCGGAAATGAAATCCACCGGCGAGGTGCTGGGCCTTGGCAAGACTATGGCGGAGGCGCTGTATAAGGGCCTGTCCGCCGCGGGACTGCATATGCCCGCCTTGGACGCGGGGGAGCATACGGGCATCCTGCTCAGCGTAGAGAGCCACGATTACCAGGAAATTATCAGCATTGCCAAGCGCTTCAACGACCTGGGCATCACCCTGTATGCCACCGCCGGGACGGCGGAGGCCATCGCCCAGCTGGGCATCGACGTGACCGTGGTCTCCACCGCCACGAAAAACGCCGAGCTGGACGCACTGATGGAAAACGGCTCCATCAACTATATCGTCTATTCCGGCGCGGTGAAGGACGCCACCATGGGCAACTATACCGTCCTGCACCGTCGGGCCATGCAGCTTGGCATCCCCTGCCTGACCACCCTGGACACCGCCGGGGCCTTGGCGGACATCATCGCCAGCCGCTTTAACCCCTATAATACGGAGCTTGTGGACATCAACCATATGCGGACAAAGCGGCAGACCCTGGCGTTTGCCAAGATGGAAAGCTCCGGCAACGACTATATTTTCATTGAGAATTTTGAAGGGCAGGTCACAAGCCCGGAATCCCTGTGCGTTACGCTCTGCGCCGACCATTACGGCATCGGGGCCAACGGCATCGTGCTGATGGAGAGATCCCAGGTGGCGGACGCGAAAATGCGCTCCTTCAACCGGGACGGCAGCGAAGGCCGCCTTGCGGGCAATAACCTGCGCTGCGTGGGGAAATATCTTTACGACAAGGGCATCGTGCCCAAGGAGCATATGACCATCGAGACCGCCAGCGGCATTAAGGAGCTTTCCCTGTTCATCCGGGACGGGCGGGTGTCCTCCGTCACCGTGGATATGGGTTCGGCGGATCTGCGTACCGCCGCCCTGCCCGCAAAGCTTCCGGCGGAACGGCTCATCGATTATCCCCTGGAGGTGGCGGGCCAGACCTGGCCTGTTACCGGGGTGTCTGTGGGCAATCCCCACTGCGTCATCTTCTGTGACAGAATCGACGGCTTGGATCTGGACGCTCTTGGCCCGGACTTTGAACACGCCCCCTGCTTCCCGGACAGGATAAACACCGAATTTGTCCGGGTGGTGAATAAGACCACCCTCCGTATGCGGGTCTGGGAGCGCGGCAACGGGGAGACCCTCGCCTGTGGCACCGGCGCCTGCGCCGCCGCCGTTGCTGCCGTGGAAAACGGCTATTGCGAAAAGGGCGCGGACATCACCGTCAAGCAGCCTGGCGGCGACCTGATTGTCAACTACACCGACGAAACCGTGACACTCTCCGGCAATGCCGTGCTGGTGTTCGAGGGTACGCTGGAGGTGTAAAAATTCATCCGCGACGGTGTCGCGGATGGGGGGTGCGGCCCGAGAGGCTTTTACAAAAAAATGAACCAGGAGCCATGGCCTTTTGGCTGTGGCTCCTGGTTCGTTTTAAGTGTATTTACGGCTGTTCGTAAATACCCGTATACAGCCGCACGCCCTCGAGGGAGGCGGAGACGTTGGCGGTGTGGCCTTTGGTTCCGGCGTAGAAGTAGATGGCGTAGGTGTCGCTGCCCTCCGGGACGGTGAAGATCCAGGTCTGGGTCTCCGCGCTGTTGGCGTCGAAGTAGCGGTTGTATATGGCCTTGTTGGTGGAGAGGTCTTGCAGAGTGGTCTGGACGTATAAATCCTCCCCGCCGGAATAGGCGGTGCTGTCCACGGTCAGAGTATAGGTCTGGCCGGGGATCAGGTCGGTGCAGAGGACAGTGAAGCTGTTGGCGCCGTCCGAGGCCGCCAGGGCCGCGTCCGGCAGGTCGATAAAGGACAGCCCGTCAGCCTGCGTCTGGGCCAGCGCAGCCTCGTATTCGGCGGTGCCGAAGTCATTCATAGATACATTGATTACGTCGTCTGTGCTTAGGCACATTAGCACTATATCAGGGTGAATTTCTTCTGTATATTGAGCCAAGGTGCCGTCTGAATAATAGCGTAGATCTATGGTGAAGACCTCTTGAAATTGTGTAGTTAGAAAATACTCATATGGCATTTTAAAGGAATCCCCCATAATCAAAATGCGGAGATCATTTGTGGCCTCCGTGTTGATGGTGGTGCGGATGGGGTAGTCTGCGATCATATATATATACAATAGGGATTATCATTAAAATAGTCGGCGTTGTCCGCGTATTCTAAATCCAGGATTGTGTCGCTGTAATACCATGTTGTCGTATACCGTTTCAGGCCGGAGTAGGTGTAATTTGTTGCAAAATTTGGGGTGTATACAGAAATGTCATCCACTCCGGCATAAAGGGTACCCACACGCTTTCCGTGGCTGCCAAGGAACCAGTCCTCCAGCACTGTTACCGTCCAGTTCTCATCCTCCAACAGTGTACTGTCATACTCTGTCAAGCCCTGCTGAGAGAGAAGCTCCATTGTCACCCTGGCTGCTGCCAGTCCGGCCTGGGGCATCCAGTGGTGGTCGGTCTTGAAAAACACATCCTCCATACTCCAGCCGTTTTCCTCAAACCAGGCGTCCATGTCGATGTAATTA
>JAJQHT010000302.1 GCA_021199595.1 Oscillospiraceae bacterium | reverse complement strand
GCTATGGGCCATGATTATATCTCCGTCCATCTGGACGGGGACGCGGGGGAGAGCCAATAACGCATAAAGGAGACGCTATGCTGAAGCGATTTGCCGCCGGGAGCGAGACGCTGGCCCGGGCAAGGCTCGCGGAAAAAAAGCCGGGGCTTGCCGTTCAGTTTCTTGCTTTCTTCGGCGTCATGCTGGCCGCGAGCGTCGGCATGAGCATAATGGCGGGGTTCCCCCTGGGCGTTCTGTCGGCCTTTGGGATGGAGATGGATGCGTCCTGGTATACCCTCCTGTCCCTGCTGGCCTGCGCTGCGGAGATTGCCGTGTCCGTTCTGTATTGCGCCTGCATCGAGCGGCGGCCCATACGCTCTATGGGCTGTAGGAAAAAGGGCTGGCTGCGGGAGTACGCCCTGGGCTTTGCCGCTGGCGCTGCTGTGCTGTGCGCGGCGGCGGGATTGGCCGCGGCTTGCGGGACGCTGTCCTTCCGATTGAACGACAATATCTCCTGGGGAATGCTCGCGCTGTTTCTGCTGGGCTTTCTTGTCCAGGGAGCGGGGGAGGAGTTTGTGCTACGGGGCTATTTTATGGTGTCCCTGACAAGCCGCGTCCCCCTGTCGGCGGCGGTAGGGATAAGCGCCGCGCTGTTTGCCCTGCTGCATTTGGGAAACGACGGAGTCACGCCCCTGGCCATCGTGAACCTGACCCTGTTCGGGGTGCTGGCCGGGGTCTATATGCTTCGGCGGGACAGCATTTGGGGCGTGTGCGCCTTCCACAGCGCGTGGAATTTCTTCCAGGGAAACGTCCTCGGCGTAAGCGTCAGCGGCGGGGATATGGGGCCGGCCCTGTTCAGCGCTGCCTCCAATGGCGGCGAGCTGATAAACGGCGGCGGCTTTGGTCTGGAGGGCGGGCTGGCCGTAACGGCGGCGCTGGCCGCCGGAATCGCTCTGGTGCTGCTCCTGCCCCTAAAGCGGGGAAAGGAACCGCCTCATAAAAGCGATTAAAAAAATATGGATATGGACGGCAAATGAATGGAGCCAGCACCAAAACACACAGTTTTGATGCTGGCTCCTGTTTTACCATCTTCGGATGTTGGCGGATATATCCCCCAGCGCTTCCGCTGCCTCCATGGAGCAGGCGTCCCGCCTCGCGAGGTCGCAGAGGCTTACCATGCCGACGAGCCGGCCCCCGTCCATGACGGGCAGGCGGCGAACCTGCTGCTGGCGCATGGTCTGGGCGGCGGCGTCCACGTCGTCCCCGGCGGCGCAGGTGTTCACACCACGGCTCATGACCTCGCCCGTCTGCGTACTGCTTGCCGGCAGATCCACCGCCACGCAGCGGGTCACGATGTCCCGGTCTGTGACGATGCCGAGCAGATGGCCGCTGTCGTCGCAGACCGGCAGCGCACCCAGGTTATGCCGCTTCATCAGCCGTGCGGCGGCGGAGACCGGCTCCTGCTGGCCGACGGAAACAATGCTTTCCGTCATAATATCCCATACTTTCATTTCCTGCCCCCTGGTGATATAATAATGTATAGCCCTGCGGCTATGTAGGGATGCTGGATGCCTGTGAATACAGGCTCTTATAATGATAGTATGCCCGCCCCCTGGGCGGTTTATTCCACCAGTCCCAGCAGCGTGGGCGCGATGGCGTCGGCAAAGAGCTGAACTGCGGTGATGGCCTCCTGGAGCGTGTTGCCCGCCGTGCCGACCTCCATCAGAAGACTTCCCGTGCTGAGCTGCTGGTTATAGCGATAATCGCACAGGACGGTGGGCCGCATCAGCGTCTCATAGCGCGCGGCCACCGTCTGCTGGAGCGTCAGGGCCAGGGTGAGATTTGTCCGCCAGTCGGCGTAATTCAGATTCGCGTCAGAACCCATGACGAACATAATCTGCGCCACGGTCTCCCCGGCGGCCTCGGTCACGACCTTATAGATTGTGTCCCCCTCCCCGAGCGCGTCCCGGTGCAGGTCGATGATAAGCCCTATGCCGGGATTTTCGGCCAGATATTGCTCAACAGCCGCCCCGGAGCGGGTGTAGGAGCCGTTGTAGCTGGGATAGTCATAAAGCTCCGTGTCGTGCAGCACGTTCAGCCCATAGGCGGCAAGACTGTCCGCCAAAGCCTGCCCCACCCGGACGACGTTGTAATTCGTGTCCGTGGTGCGGTATTCGGCGGTGGCTTCATATACGTCTGCCCCCTCTGGGGTATAGGCCTCCGTCCCGTGGGTGTGCATGATGAGAATCTGATACCCCTCCGCCGGGAGGCTCAGGTACAGACCCTCTGCCAGCAGGGCCTCCACATCTACCTCATACGCGGTGTTGTTTTTCAATGTGTTGCCGGTGATGGTGGTGGAGAGAACGGTCGTCTCGAGGCTCCAGTCCGGCAAATCCGGCACGGCGGTGGCCTCCGGTTCCGGCGTTGGAGTGGGTTCGTATGTAGCCTCCGGCTGGGCTTCTGGTTCCGGCGTGACCTCGTCCGTTGCCTCCGGCACGGCCATCTCCGCCGGCAGCGGCGCTGTTGCGGCGGTGGCCTCCGACGTTGGGGTGGGAACTATCTCCGCTGCGGCCTCGGCCTCCTCCTCGGCCAGCACGGGGATGGCCCCGGACAGTATGGCCAGCGCACCAAAGCAGCACAGCAGAAGCAGCGCGGAGAGCAGCTTGCTCTTCATGAACAGGCCCCCTTTCTTATAGTGTAATTCGTGCAGAATATACCTATATGTAGTATATGCAGGGAAAATTTTGAATATGAATCTTTTTGCCCAAAAATTTAACACCGCCGTCGGCGGGAAAGGAGAAAACATAAAATGGTCGTAACATACAAACCGAAGGGCGTTTGCTCTCGTCTGATGCGCGTGACAGCAGAGGACGGCGTTATCAAAAGTGTGGAAGTAGTGGGGGGCTGCGACGGAAATTTGCAGGGTATTTCCCGCCTGGTGGTGGATATGCCGGTGCAGGAGGCCATTTCCCGCCTGGAAGGCATTCGCTGCGGCGGCAAGCCCACATCCTGCCCTGACCAGCTGGCTCAGGCGCTGAAACAGTTGACATAATATGAAGGAAAAATTGAAATTTTATTTACATAATTACTGATTATGGTTAATGGATAAAAAACGATTTTAAAAAATTTTTTGTCGAATCGGGAGGAAAAAGGAAATTTTTTCCAATTTTGAGACACAAGATGTTGATTTTTATTGGGCATAAATACCCAAATACGACACAAGTTCTTGTGCATTTGTCACAATTCCTAGTTTTGAAACCTTCCATTTAGACACAATGCCGATTGCATTCGACAATTTCCATTCGCTATAATAAGAGTGTACCTGATGAAAGTCAGGTCATTCTATCCTGCAAAAAATGAAAGGCAGGGTCAAAGGAGGCGGCTGGATGAAGAGCAGATGGCTGGAAAGAGTATTGGCTGTGGTATGCGCCGTGGTTCTGACGATGGCCGTGATGAGCAAGCCTGTCTTTGCCGAGGCAGAGGAGGCGGAGGACGCGCAGGCGACGGCGGCGCTGGCGGAGAGCTATGTGGTCTTCGGCGATGCTTCCGGCGAGGCGTCTGAGCTTGAGGTAACAGACAACCGCACCACGGTTCCCTATTATGTGGGAGAGACGGAGTGCGGAGAGTGTACGCTGATAGATGGAACGCCCTATGTGAACGTGGCCGCGTTTCTGTCCGCCCTGGGTGTGGGCGGCACGGCCTATGACAGCGGCAGCAGCCTGACCCTGTCGGGCGATACGCTGACCATGACGGCAGAGGCCGGGGCGATATACTTCACCTGCAATGGCCGGTATCTCTACGTGGAAAACGGCGTGCAGAGCATGGACGGCGGCATATGCCTGCCGGTGGAGGCACTGGTAAAATGCACTGGCGCTTCCGTTTCCTGGGATCGCGTGGCGTGGTGCATCACGGTGGAGGAGGGAACGCTCTCTCCCCTGACAAGCGGAGACGCCTATTACAGCGAGACGGACGTCTATTGGCTCAGCCGCGTGATATATGCCGAGGCGGGCGGACAGTCCCTGGAGGCTCAGGCCGCCATAGGCAGTGTTATCATGAATCGCGTGGCGGATGAGGCTTTCCCGGATACGGTATATGAAGTCGTATTTGCGAAGAATCAGTTCGACGTGGTCATCAATGGCATGGTCTATATGACCCCGGACGATACGTCTGCCATCGCGGCAAAGCTGGCCCTGGAGGGCTATGACCTGGCTTCCGGCGCGACCTATTTCACCCGTGGGGACGCCGACGAGACAGGCTATGACTGCGTGGCCCAGGTGGAGGATATACGTTTCCTGACACCGGCTTGAAACGCGGTGCGCGGTGTGATAC
>JAJQHT010000051.1 GCA_021199595.1 Oscillospiraceae bacterium | reverse complement strand
GCTATTAAAATATATAAAAAAGCTATATGATGGGAAATAAAAACGACAGCCGCGTCCGTCCCTGTCTGGACTTACACACTTCTGCCGCACAACCTGTCTGAGAATATTGTAACACGCTTATTTGGGAAGTCAACCATATTTTTCTTTGGAAGGGAATATTTCGCCGCGCAGGGGTAAGAATAAGCATACAAACTACAGGAGGTTGTTTACATGAAACGAGCTGCAACAGCATGGATGCTGCTATCGCTTTTTGTTCTTGGTTCCACACCGGCCCTGGCGGACATCTCCACCATCGAGACCGCCGCTCTGGAGGCGGCGCTTGCGGAGGAAGCGGCGGAGGCCGCGGAGACCGTTGAATCAGCGGAAACGGCAGAGGCCGTGGAGACCGTGGAAACGGTAGAGACCGCGGCGGATGCGTCCACGGACGCGGAGGTCGTGTCGGACTATGAGGCGGGCCTCGCGGCGGAGGCGCTCACCGGCACGGCGGGCGCGGCCAGCGAGGAGGACACGGCGGAGAACACGGCTCCCGTGGCGGAAAACCAGGAGCTTGAGACCTATCGGGGCGTCTCCGTGGGCGGACAGCTCACGGCATACGACGCGGAGGGGGATGCGCTGACCTTTGAGATAACGACGCAGCCCCTCAAGGGCAGCGTGGAGCTGACGGCGGACGGCTATTTTGTCTATACGCCCAAGGATGGCAAACGCGGCAAGGACTATTTCGGCTTCCGGGTCACGGACAGTGCCGGGAACGTCTCCCAGGAGGGGACGGTTATTATCAAACTCATCCGGCAGAAGTCCAAGGTGACGTATTCCGATATGTCCGGCAGCGCGCTGGAATACGCCGCCATCGTGCTGACGGAGGCGGGGGTCTTCACCGGGGAATATGTGGGCGAGGACTATGTGTTCAACCCGGACGCAGCCGTGACGCGGGGCGAGTTTCTGACCATGTGCATGACGGCGGCGGGCTGCGACCTGCTCCAGGGCGTCAGCTCCACCGGCTTTGGGGACGATGCGGAGATTGACGCCTGGCTCAAGCCCTATGTGGCGACCGCACTGATGAATGGGTATACGCAGGGGGTGGAGACTGCCACCGGGGCCAACTTCTGTCCCGATGAGGACATTACTCTCCGGGACGCCTGCCTGATGCTCAACAGCGTCCTCGGCGTGACGGATGTGGTCAGCGCGGCGGCCTATGTGGGCGCGGATAACGCAAACACCACCTGGGCGCAGGCCGTGGCGAATTTGACCGCCTGCAACGTCATGCTGTCCGACTGGGATGACATCGAGCAGGTGCTGACCCGCGCCGGGGCTGCCGAGCTGCTCGCAAACGCGATTGGGCTTCTTTCCAGCCGATAAACCGAGCATCCCGTCCCGCGGAAAACACGGGACGGGACGCTGTATTGTATCATCACACCAGCTCTACCTTATATTTTTCCAGCCAGTAGTTGATTTGCAGCATATAGGCGATGGTCTGGGGCGTGGTCATCAGCTGCCCATACCAGGGCTGGGCCTTGTCGTCGGTCAGGAGCGCTTCCAGAGCCTCCCGCTTTACCACATTCAGCAGCGGGGCGTCGCCGTCTTCCAGCACGCGCCGCAGTCGCGCGGAGACGGCGGACATATAGGCGGGGTTGTGGGTCTTGGGATAGGGGCTTTTCTTGCGCCAGAGTATCTCCTCCGGCAGTACGTCCTTCATGGCGGCGCGCAGGAGACCCTTTTCATAGTGCTTGTAGTCCTTCCACTCCCAGGGAATTGAGTAGAGATATTCTGCGATGCGGTGGTCGCAGAAGGGAACACGCACCTCCAGGGCGCTGTACATAGACATTCTGTCCTTCCGATCCAGCAGGGTCTGCATAAACCAGTCGGTATTGAGGCGCATCATCTCCCGCATCCGGCGGTCAGTCAAATCGTCGCCGGGGAGGGTGGAGGCATCCGCCACGGTGGCGCGGTAGCGGGCCATGACGTACTCCCGGGGGTCAACGCCCTGGAGGTATTCCTCCCGGAGAAAGCCTGCCCGGTAGGCGGTGGACTGCGCCCAGGGGAAGCCCTCTGCCATGCGTATCTGTTCATCCCGATACCACGGATAGCCGCCGAAAATCTCGTCCGCGCACTCTCCGGACAGGGCCACGGTCACATGGCTTTTGATGTGCTTGCAAAATTGCAGGAGAGAGGAGTCCACGTCCGCCATGCCCGGCAGGTCGCGGGCGTCCACGGCCTCAAAAAGCCCCTCCACCAGCTCATCCGTGTCCAGCGTGACGAGATAGTGCTCGCAGCCCAGCCAGTCCCGCAGGAGTGGAATATAGTCCGTGTCGCTGTTCGGCTGAAATTTGCCGCTGTGGAAGTATTTTTTGTTGTCCTTGTAATCCACGGAAAAGGCCGTCAGCCGCTGACCCCGGGCTTTCATGTGACGGTTCGCGATGGAGCAGATAATGCCGGAATCCAGCCCGCCGGAGAGAAAGGTTCCCACCGACACGTCGGACACGAGCTGGCGCTCGATGGCGTCCGTCACAAGCCAGCGCACAGTGTCGATGGTGGTGTCAAGGCTGTCGCGATGGTCGTGGGCCTGGAGAGACCAGTATTTTTCCGTTTTCAGGCCGTCCTCGCAGAACCAGCCCCGGCAGCCGGGGGGCAGCTCCCGTATGCCCTTGAACACGCCGCACCCCGGCGTCCGGCCGGGGCCGACGAGGATAAGCTCCAAAACGGAATCCCTGTCCGCCTGCGGCCGTACCTGGGGATGGGCCAGCAGGCCCTTCAGCTCCGAGGCAAAGAGGAAGGCCCCGTCCTGCATGGTATAAAAAAAGGGCTTAACGCCCATCCTGTCCCGCGTGATAAACAGCCGCTGGGCCGGCTCCTCGTATACGGCGAAGGCGAATATGCCGTTGAGCCGTTCCACGCAGGCCCCGCCCCATTGGATATAGGATTTCAGCAGCACCTCTGTGTCCGAATGACCGGCGAAGCGGTGTCCGGCGGCGATAAGCTCAGCGCGCAGCTCGCCGGTGTTATAAAGCTCCCCGTTATAGACCAGGGTATAGGTATTGCCGCCCTGCCGGACGGTCATGGGCTGACGGCCGTTTTCTATGTCGATGACGCAAAGCCGGTTGTGCAGCAGCGCGGCGCTTTGGGAAAAATAGGCCCCGCTCTGATCCGGCCCCCGCCGGGTCATGCTCCTGTGCATAGCCTCCAGCGCCTCCCGCTCGCCGCGCATATCATGAGAAAAGTCAATCACCCCTGCGATGGAACACATACGCAAATCACCTCAAAATATAATAGTAAAGTATAAGAAAAAAGGCGCACACCTGGTCCGGGTGAGTGCCTTTTGTTCTGATTCAGTATATGTGCCGGGATGGTGAGGGGTGCACGGTCACACCGGCTCGTAGCACAGGAGGCCGTCGCGGATGGACTGGCGGTGGGTGCCGTCGTCGATGAGACATTCGAGGTAGGGGCGCAGGAAGCGCTCCAGGCTCAGGGCCTGACGGGGGTTCTTGACGGTGATGCCCATGGCCTGACGGACGGCGGTGTAGATTTCCTCCGTGGTCATTTGATGCTTCACAATGCCCCGCACCAGGAGCAGACGGTGCTCCATGGCCGCGCGGTTTTTCTCGATAATGTCGTCAAAGGGCGCGGTTATGATGCCGTTGTGGGCCAGAAGAAGGGTGTGGCAGCCGCAGGTCTTGAATTTCTGGAAGGAGGCGAGGCTCTGCCGGAAATTGTAGGCATACGGCAGCTTGGCTGCCAGCAGATTGTGGCCGCACAGCAGCGCGTCCCCGGCGTAGCACACCCCGTCCGGGGTGACGACGCTGATATGGTCGGGGGAGTGGCCCGGCGTATGGAGGATGCCGAAACGCTCCGTGCAGAAGACGAACTGCTCCTGCTCCGGCATGATGACCCTGTCTACCGTGCAGGGGAGATCCTTCAGATCCGGGTCGGAGTCTATCTGCCCGGCGGAGTAGACAAACAGGTGGCTTTTCACCGCTGCCGCCGTGCGGCACAGCTCCGCCTCCCCAAAGGGCAGGGCCACGGGGATATGATACGTCCGCTGGAAATAGGCGGCGTTGCCAAGGTGGTCAAAATGGGTGTGCGTACAAAGAATGCCGACCGGGGTGAGACCCGCGTCCGCGAGAGTCCTTTCAAGCTCCTCCCGCACGCAGGCGGTACCGCAGTCCAGCAGAACGCAGTGCGTGTCGTCCGTCAGATACAGGCCGATGAGCTGATGGCCCGCGAGACAGCCGGTGCGCCCGGCAATCATTTTCAGTTCCATAGCCGCGTCCCCTCAGGAATAATATTCAAATTGCAGCTCCGCGATGCTGATGGTGTCCCCGTCCTGGAGG
>JAJQHT010000262.1 GCA_021199595.1 Oscillospiraceae bacterium | reverse complement strand
TCCCTCATCACAGCGAGCTCGCTCTCCCCCGCCAATTTAAACGACACGATTTTTGTCAGCCTGTACTTATAAAGCCTCTCAAATACAAGCATCCCGCCCTGAAAAATGGGGCGGGATGCTTTATTGTATACTTTTTATAGGTATGTAATATACGGACACTCAAACCAGTCCGTCCACTCCCGGCCATCTATCGCCGTTCTGACGACGCCGCCTTCGGTGCCGATGGCCTCGATGACATAGCCGTCTCCAACGTAGACGCCCACATGGCCTTTGTTGCGGTATACGATAAGGCCAACGGTTTCCGGGATGGTGTCGATGGTTCCGGTCACCGTAGCGGCTTCATACATTCCCTCCGTGGTGACATCCGGCATATCATTGGTGTTATATACGATATTTCCCGTGTCCGGGTCATACCAGCCATAGGACTTTATCAGTCCCACGCAGTCCACCGTCCGATGGCCCAGCCAGTGCGTCAAAATGAACATACTGTAGCTGCCCACGCCGTCCGGGTATTGGGTCAGCTTCGACTGGTATTCCTCCTCAGTCAATATTTTTCCATAGGTGCCCCACACATAGCCCCACTGGTTCTCCCAGGCCATCATCACCCATGCCGCCAGATCCACATTGTTCTTTACAGAGGGATTGGAAAGGATGCTCGCATCAATCTCCGAGCTGTTGGAGGTGCCGTACTCTACCTGAAACTCCACTCCGTCGTCATTTACGTATACAGCCTCGGTATAGGCTATCTCTGCCGCAGCAGTCGCCTCCGGCTCCGCTTCCGTTTCCGTTTCCTCCTCCGCTTCTGTTTCCGACTCCAGCTCGTCCGTTTCCTCCGTTTTTTCCACGGCCTTGAGCGCCAGCCAGCACACCGCCGCAAAACACAGCAAAATCCCGAAAATCAGCAAAAGTCTTATTCCCGAACCCTGTCGTTCCCGCGTCATGCGCATATCTCCTTTATCTCATGTATCATTCGTCCAGCTTCAAAACGGCGAGAAACGCCTCTGTAGGGAGCTGAACGCTGCCGAGGGAGCGCATTTTCTTTTTGCCCTCCTTCTGCTTTTCCAGCAGCTTCTTTTTCCGGGTGATGTCGCCGCCGTAGCACTTGGCCAGGACGTCCTTTCGCAGGGCTTTGACCGTTTCCCGGGCGATAATTTTGCCGCCGATGGCCGCCTGGATGGGTACCTCGAAAAGCTGGCGGGGGATATTTTCCTTGAGCTTTTCGCAGAGCTTTCTGGCCCTGGGGTAGGCCTTGTCCTTGTGGGCGATAAGGCTCAGGGCGTCCACCGGCTCGCCGTTTAAGAGCAGATCCACCTTCACAAGCTCCGAGGGCTTATAGCAGGAATATTCATAGTCCATGGAGGCATAGCCCTTGGTACGGGCCTTGAGGGTATCAAAAAAGTTATAGATAATCTCCCCCAGAGGCATCTCATAGGTCAGCTCCACCAGCCGCTGGTCAAGATACTGCATCCCCTTGTACTCCCCCCGCCTGTCCTGGCAGAGGGGCATGATGTTCCCCACAAATTCCGAGGGGGTGATGATGGACATATTGACATACGGCTCCCGGGCCTCCAGAATGCTGGATACCTCCGGATAGTCGTGAGGATTCGAGACGTGCTTCACCGTGCCGTCCGTCAGCTCTATCTCATAGACCACGGAGGGCAGCGTCGTCACCAGATCCAGGTCAAACTCCCGCTCCAGCCGCTCCTGAACAATCTCCAGATGGAGCATTCCCAAAAAGCCGCAGCGGAAGCCAAAGCCCAGGGCGGCAGAGGATTCCGGCTCAAAGGCCAGGGAGGCGTCATTCAGGCGCAGCTTTTCCAGCGCGTCCCGCAGGTCGGGGTATTTGGAACCGTCCTCCGTGTAAATGCCGCAGTAGACCATGCTCCGGGCGGGGCGATAGCCGGGAAGCGGCTCCGCCGTGGGGTTGGCCGTGCCCGTGACGGTATCGCCCACGCGGGTATCCGCCACGTTTTTGATGCTGGCAGTGAAATAGCCCACCTCCCCGGCTGTCAGCCGCTGGCACGGCTCCAGATGGGTGGGGAGCAGATGGCCCACCTCCACCACCTTATAGGATGCGCCGGTGGCCATGAAGGTCACGTCCATGTCCTTTTCCAGAACGCCATCCTTGAGGCGCACCAGGACGATAACGCCGCGATAGCTGTCATACTGGCTGTCGAACACCAGGGCCTTCAGGGGGGCATTCTCATCCCCGCTGGGAGCGGGAACAGAGCTTAAAATCCCCTCCAGCACCGCCGGGATATTCACCCCGTTTTTGGCGGAAATCTCCGGCGCGTCCATGGCCGGGATGCCAATGATGTCCTCCACCTCCGCCTTCACGCGGGCGGGGTCAGCGGCGGGCAGGTCGATTTTGTTGATGACCGGCAATATCTCCAGGTCGTGCTCCAGGGCAAGATAGGTATTCGCCAGTGTCTGCGCCTCTACGCCCTGGGAGGCGTCCACCACCAGCACCGCCCCCTCGCAGGCGGCCAGAGAGCGGCTGACCTCGTAGTTAAAGTCCACATGGCCCGGGGTGTCTATAAGGTTCAGCTGATAGTCCTTCCAGTAGAGCGTCACGGCACGGGCCTTGATGGTGATGCCCCGCTCCCGCTCCAGATCCATGTTATCCAGTATCTGATCCTCCATCTGCCGGGCCTCCACCGCGCCGCATAGCTCGATGAGCCGGTCGGACAGGGTGGATTTGCCGTGGTCGATGTGGGCAATGATGGAAAAATTCCGAATGTTCTCCTGCTTCATTTTATATGCTCTTCCGCCTCCTCCGCGAGCTGCCGGAGCTGCTGGGCCAGATGGCTCAGGCACGCCGCGCTGGAATCTGTCTCTATCCGGTCGCCGGTACGGCCCAAAAGATAGTCCGCCGTCACCCCATAATAGTCGCAGGCCCGGCACACAAAGGCCAGTCCCGGCTCTCTTGCGCCGTTTTCATAATGACTCAGCAAAGCCTGGGAGATTTGCAGATCCCCGGCGGCCTTCCGCTGGGATACGCCCTTCTCCCGGCGCAGCTTGGCCAGGTTTTCGCAAAACTGCCGCCTATCCACGTTCTGTCTCTCCCTTCTGATTTTGACGATAACATCCAGTATTATATACGAAAGCGGTTTTTTTGTAAACAGAAACTTGCATTTTAGCCGGTTAAGTGTTACCATGTTTTATACGGGCGGGCTTTGCGTCCCGCCTTGATTTTTCGCGTACATACATATTTTAAAAATTTGGAGGATACAGTCTATGTTTGAGGAACTGATCGAGGCGCTGAAGGCCGCCGAGAAAAAGACCATCGTATTCACCGAGGGCACCGATGCGCGCATCCTGGAGGCCACCGACCGGCTGATGAAGGGCGGCTTCCTGCAGCCCATCCTGATCGGCGTCGTGGCGGACGTCCAGGCTGCCGCCAAGGCCGGCGGCTTCAACATCGACGGCGTGGAGGTCATCGACCCGGCCACCTACCCTGAGATGGACGCCATGGTAGACAAGATGGTAGAGCTTCGCAAGGGCAAGATGACCCCGGAGGACTGCCGCAAGAACCTGCTCAAGGGCAACTATTTCGGCACCATGCTGGTGAAGATGGGCAAGGCCGACTGCCTGCTGGGCGGCGCTACATACTCCACCGCCGACACCGTGCGTCCCGCGCTCCAGCTCATCAAGACCAAGCCCGGCAACAGCAACGTGTCTGGCACATTTATTATGGTTCGTGAGAAGGACGGCGTGGAGGAGAAATACGCCATGGGCGACTGCGCCATCACCATCCATCCCACCGAGGATCAGCTGGTGGAGTCCGCTGTGGAGACCGCCAAGGTCGCCCGCAAGTTCGGCATCGACCCCAAGGTCGCTTTCCTGAGCTTCTCCACCAAGGGTTCCGCCAAGGACGACACCGTCACCCTGATGCAGAACGCCTGCGCCAAGGCCAAGGCCGCCATGCCTGACACCCCCGTGGACGGCGAGATGCAGTTCGACGCCGCCGTCTCCCCCACTGTGGGCCAGCTGAAATTCCCCGGCAGTCCTGTGGCCGGCTATGCCAACACCTTCATCTTCCCGGATGTGAATGCGGCCAACATCGGCTACAAGATTGCCCAGCGCTTCGGCGGCTTCGCGGCCTACGGCCCCCTGCTGCTCGGCCTGAACGCCCCCATCAACGATCTGTCCCGCGGCTGCGTGGCGGACGAGGTCTATAAGATGGCCATTATCACCGCCTCCCAGGCCCTGTAAGCGCCGACAAAATCGAATAAAGCGTCTCATAAATTTTAAGGAGAAGTCTGTGCGTTTTGCACGGGCTTCTCCTTTTTTGCCGCCCAAGCGCTTTTTATCAAAAAAAGGCGCGAACGCAT
>JAJQHT010000254.1 GCA_021199595.1 Oscillospiraceae bacterium | reverse complement strand
CTCCCCCCCCCCCCGCCGCCCCCCCCCCATAATGCAAATATCTGGAATTAAAGAAGGTGTTTTTATATGAAAAGCAGAAACATTATAACCTTGCTTCTCACGCTGACCATAGCGCTGTCCCTGTTTTCCGGGGCGGCCTTTGGGTCTGAGCCGGAGGAGAATGCCTCGGAAGAAGCGGCGGAGGAAATCATAGAGGAATCCGCCCTGGAGGAGGAAGCCTCCCAGGAGCCGTCCCAGGAGCCGGAGGAGGAAGAGGCCTCCGAGGAACCGGCGGAGGAGGCCCTGACCGTGATGGCACTGGAGGAGATGACTGCCCCTGTGCTGACAGCGGCAGTCTCCGGCCTCACTATTGGGGGTGAGAGCATTGAGAATCAGACCCGTTATTTGTTGTATGGTGATTCGCTTACCACGACAGGTGCCAGTGAAACCAACTACAACGTGTACTATAACAGCAGCACCAGCACCCTGACGCTGAACGGGCTTTCCATGGAAGATGCGGCGCTGACTGTTCCGGCGGGGACGACGATTGTGGTGTCCGGCATAAGCGCGGTGGCCAGCATTACGGCGGCAGGTGTTTTGACCATCGAGTTCGATGAAGGGGCGCTGATCGTGTCTGGGAAAATAACGGCGTCAGGAAATCTGACCATCGGAGGCAGCGGAGAACTGGCTATGGACGGCGGGATAGACGCCACAGGTTATGACCTGGTAATTGGCGGCTCTGTGAGGATTGGTATCGAAAACACCACCAGTTATGGTCTTACTGCACAAAACATCACCATCCAGGGTTCTGCCATGGTGGTTGACGCAGGCACGGGCAGCAAAGAGGCCATCTATGCCAACGGCGGCAATCTGACCATCGAAGGTTCGGCCAGCGTCACAGCGGTAAAACGTGGGATTAAAGCCTCCAAGGAGATGAGCATTTCCGGCAGCGCGGAGGTAACGGTGACAAATGAAAGCGGCAATGGTATCTATGCAGGCACGGGAATAACGGTTTCGGAAAAAGCCACAGTGACTGCAACGGGTACGAGCGGTCTGTACTCCTACGGCGGAGATGTTGACTTGGCTGGCAATGTTACGGCCACGGCGACGGGGTCATATTCCGCTGCTGTCAACGTCAACAACGGGTACGATTTGATTGTCACAGGAAGTTTGGAGGCCACCGGGGGTATGAGTGGCATTAGTGTTTATGGCGACGGTGCTGTTACCATTGACGGCGGGACTGTTACCACCAGTGGAAATTCTTATGGTATTATAAATGACAATGGGAATGTTACGATAACAAACAGTGGCAGCCTGACAAGCAGCAGCAGCGCAGGCATTTACGTCAGCGATGCCGGTAACGTGGTGATAGAGAAAGGCGGCAGCCTGACCGCCACCAGCGGCTATGGCATATATACCGCGAGCGGCAGCGCGGGGAATGTGACGATTACCGGCAGCAGCCTGGTTTCCAACGGCTCATGCGGCATTTATGTTTCTGGCTCCGGCGATGTGACGATAGAAAATGAAAGCAGCGTGACTACCGGCGGCAGCTACGGCATTTGCGTTACCGGCGGCGGTGACGTGACGATAACAGGCGAAAGCAGCATAGAGTCCAGCAGTTCCTCCGGCGTTTATATTTCCGGCACCAGCAATCTGACGATAACGGACGGCGGCAGCCTCACCTCTACCGGTTATTATGCTGTTTATGTCACCGGCACCGGTGATGTGACGGCGGCAGACGGCGCTCTAAACGGTCTGGTACGGGTGAAAACGAGCAGCGGCTATGACTACACCGCCTATGGCGACGCTTCGCTGAATTTAGACCTGACGCTGAGCGATACAACCACCCTGATTATCACCACAGGCTCCACCCTGACGGTGTCCGACGGCGTGACCCTTTCCACCACGGAGGATGGGAGCCTGATTCTTCAGGAGGGGGCGACCCTGGCGCTGGCCGCGGGAGCGACCTTCTCCCATGAAGGGGACTTGTATATTGACTTCGGCGGCGTGTATGACGACACCGAAGGAGACCATCAGGGCAGCGCGGACAGCGCTGTGTATTACCAGGTGAAGGACGAAACCGGCGGTATCATCAGCGGCACCACCGCGCATGACGGCAAGACCTATGCCCTGGCGGGCACCACTGTCGCGGTGGCGGAAAAGGAGGGACAGACGGCCCATATCACCTATGTGGTCGCGGATGGCACGAAGGTCACGGTTGACAGCACCAGTCTCACGGTGACGGAGCCTGTGACAGTGACAGCCGTTTCCTACACCGACAACGATTACACCGTCACCCTGAACACCGACGGCGGCACCATCAACGCCGGCAATATGACCGGCTACACCTACGGTCTGGGGGCCACGCTGCCCACGGACATGACCAAGACCGGATATACCTTCGCCGGGTGGTACGAGAGCGCGGACTTCTCCGGCCAGGCGGTGACGGCGGTCTCGGCCACGGACACGGGCGACAAGACCTATTATGCCAAGTGGACGCTGAACAGCTACACCGTCACCTGGCTGAACACAGACGGAACAGTTTTGGCAACTGACACGGTGAACCACGGGGACACCCCTGCCTATACCGGCGCTACGCCCACCAAGACGGCGGATGATACCTACACCTACACCTTCGCGGGCTGGGATAAGGCGCTTTCCGCCGCCACCGGGGACGTGACCTATACCGCTGTCTTCACGGCTACGGCGATTCCTGTGAACACAGGCGCGGCGGAGCCTGCCGACACCGCAACGCCCTCTCCCACACCCACGGACACCGCTGCCCTGACGTCTGAGGCTGCCGCCAGCCCCGCCGACACCGCCCCGGCTACCGGGGATGAGAGCCAGGGAACGCTTTGGCTTGCCGTGCTGCTCCTGACAGCCGTAGGTCTCGCGGTAATCGCTGTCTGCGGCAGAAAGAGAAGGGTTGACTGATTTGAATATTCAGTCTATGTAACAAAAGGCAATATGTAAAAGGGTCTGTATCAAGCTATCGGTTTGATACAGACCCTGTGCTTTTAGACCATCAATCCGTGACAGGCGAGGCAGGCGCGCAGCTTTGCGCTGTTGGCCTCGCCCATGGGGACAAGGGGCAGGCGCATATCCGCCTTGCAGCGGCCCAGACAGGCCAGAGCGGTCTTGACGGGGATGGGGTTCACCTCCCAGAACAGGGCGGCGAACAAATCCATATATTCCTCGTTCAGCGCGGCGGCGGCCTGATAATCTCCGGCGAGGCACAGCCGGCACAGCCGGGAGAATACCTCTGGCACCAGATTTGACGCCACGGAGACCACGCCTCTGGCCCCCAGGGCCATCATGGCCACCGTGTCGCTGTCGTTGCCGCTCCAAAACGCCATCTTATCGCCGCAGAGGGCCTTTGTCCGGGCAAATTCGCCGATGCTGCCCGACGCCTCCTTGGCGCCGTTTATGTTCGGGTGATCCGCCAGAATGGCATAGGTCTCCGGCGCGATGCCAACCCCGGTGCGGGTGGGGACGTTATAGAGAATGACCGGCAGCGCCGCCCGGTCGGCCACATAGGTGAAGTGCTGCACAAGACCGGCCTGGGTGCTCTTGTTGTAATAGGGCGTGACCATCAGCAGCCCGTCGGCTCCCGCCTCCTCCGCCATATGCGCTAGCTCCAGGGCGGCGGCGGTGTCGTTGGAGCCGATGCCGGCGATGATTTTCATGCGCCCGCCGCTGTGCCGCACAGCAAAGCGGTATAGCTCCTCGTGCTCCCGGGGCGAGAGCGTGGCTCCCTCGCCCGTGGTGCCGCATATGATAAGCGCGTCCGTGCCTCCGGCGTATTGCAGCTCGATGAGATGGACCAGGGCGGGGAAGTCGATCTCGCCGCCGTCCATAGGCGTGACAAGGGCCGTGCCGGAGCCGGTAAACAGGGGTGTTTTCAAAATAATCCTCCTAATAAGAAATAGAAAATGCCGCAGGCGTTCAGCCCACGGCATCTTTTGTGATTGAATATGGTCAGCAGGAGGTCAGCGGTCTAGCCATCCTTCCGCGCAGAGCAGCTCGGCCAGCAGAACCGCGCCGCCTGCAGCGCCCCGCAGGGTGTTGTGGCTCAGGCAGACGAATTTATAGTCATACTGGGTGTCCGGGCGCAGGCGGCCAATGCTGACGGCCATCCCGCCCTCCAGATTGCGGTCGAGCCTGGTCTGGGGCCGGTTGTCCTCCTCAAAGTAATGCAAAAACTGCTTCGGCGCGGAGGGCAGACCAAGCTCCTGGGGCTTGCCCTGATAGGCGGCCCAGCGGGCCAGAATCTCCTCCCTGGAGGGCTTTTTGGCGAAACGGGCGAACACAGCCGCCATATGGCCGTTGCTGCACGGCACGCGCAGGCACTGGGCCGTGATAGAG
>JAJQHT010000080.1 GCA_021199595.1 Oscillospiraceae bacterium | reverse complement strand
AAGTCCGCGCCGTGATCGAGGTGCAAGGCGATGGGCAGACCTGTGTCCGCCACAGCGGCCTCTACCAGTTTCGTGAGGTAGACGTGCTTTGCATATTTCCGCGCACCGGCGGAAACCTGGAGGATCAGAGGAGAATTTACCTCTGCGGCCGCCTCTGTGATGCCTTGGACGATCTCCATGTTGTTGACGTTGAAGGCCCCGATGGCGTAACCGCCTTTGTAGGCTTTCTCAAACATTTCGGTTGTTGTTACGATTGGCATGAAATATCACTCCTTTTTCTTTATTTTACCGCAAAACCGTGTTATAATCAATACAAACCTCGATAATAATAAACTTAATTTTGGAGGACATACCATGGCTGAAAAACTTGTGGGTGCCTGTATTATCGGGCAGTCCGGCGGGCCAACGTCGGTCATAAACGCCAGCGCCTATGGCGCTATCACCGCGGCTCTGGCCGCAGAGGAGATTACCCAGGTTCTCGGCGCGGATCACGGAATAACCGGCGTGCTGGGAGACAAGCTCTACAACATGGGGCTTGAAGACCCGGCGGAGCTGGCCTACCTGAAAAACACTCCTGCCTCGGAGCTTGGCTCCTGCCGGTATAAGCTGGCTGACCCGGACGTGGACGACACCGACTATAAGCGCATTTTAGAGGTATTCAAACAACATAACGTCCGCTATTTCTTCTATAACGGCGGCAACGATTCCATGGACACCTGCGACAAAATCAGCCGCTATATGGCCCGTTCCGGCTGGGAATGCCGTGTAATGGGAATCCCCAAGACCATAGACAACGACCTTTACGGCACCGACCACTGCCCTGGTTTCGGCTCCGCAGCAAAATATATCACCACGAGCTGCATGGAGGTCTCGCGGGACAGTCGGGTTTACCCCACCGGTCAGGTGACAATTATTGAAATAATGGGCCGCCACACCGGATGGCTGGCCGGCTCCGCCGCCCTGGGCAGTTATTTCGGCGTGGGGCCGGATCTGGTCTATCTGCCGGAGCGGAACTTCGACATGGAGGCGTTTTTGACCGACGTGGAACGCATCTATAAAGAAAAGGGCAGCTGCCTGGCCGCCGTTTCTGAAGGACTTCATTTTGCGGACGGTACCTTTGTTTCCCAAGCTCAGACCAGCAGCACCGATGGCTTTGGCCACGCCCAGCTTGGAGGACTTGCTTCTCGCTTGGCGGAAATTGTCAAAGAGCGCACCGGTGCCAAGGTACGCCCCATTGAGCTGAGCCTTCTGCAGCGCTGCGGCGCGCATCTTGCCTCCAAGACCGACGTGGAAGAAGCGGAGCTGGCTGGCCGGGTGGCAGTTGAATCCGCTGTTGCCGGAGAGACCGGCAAGATGGTAGCCTTTGAGCGGGCCGGCGAGAACGGCGAATATGCCTGCAAGACCATTCTGATACCCCTGTCCACAGTGGCCAACGCAGAGAAGAAGGTTCCTCTGGAGTGGATAAACAAGGACGGAAACTTTGTCACACAAGAGTTCATCAACTACGCTCTTCCGCTGATACAGGGTGAGCCAGAACGCCCCACTGAATATTCTCTTCCTCGATATGCAAAGCTAAAAAAGATTCAGGCATAAAAACCAAAACCTGATATATAATATTCAATTATTGCCGGATTTATTTGCATAAACCCGGCAATAATTTGTGCCATTTTTTGAATTTTGTCGTGTTAAGAGAACCTTAGGATTCGTTATAGAATCTTGGGATAGCTGTCATTTATCATTCCATATTCATAAAAATCCACTAACTATGCAGTTGATGGATTTTTATTTTCTTGCAGGCTTGTCAAAAGCGGGGTTCACAGCATAGACGTTCCGTTTGTCCATCTGAGAGGTGGCAAGCTCCATGGCTTCGCCAAAGCGCTGGAAGTGAACAACCTCGCGCTCCCTAAGGAAACGGATAACGTCTATCACATCCGGATCATCGGCCATGCGAAGGATATTGTCATAGGTTGCTCTTGCCTTTTGCTCGGCGCCCATATCCTCTGTAAGATCCGCAATCACATCGCCCTTCACGGCAAAGCTTGCCGCATTGAAGGGCCAGCCTGCAGCGGCCTGGGCGTATACGCCGGCAGTGTGATCCACGAAATATTCCTGGAATCCGGCCTCCTTGACCTGTTCTATCGTCATATTTCGTGTGAGCTGATGGACGATGGTGCCAATCATTTCAAGATGACCCAATTCCTCCACGCCAATGTCCGTCAAAACGGCCTTTAATTCCGGGTAAGGCATAGAGTATCGCTGGCTAAGATAACGCAAAGATGCGCTCAGCTCACCGTCCGGCCCGCCGTATTGGGTGATGATAAATTTTGCCATAGCAGGATTTGGGTTTTTAATGCGGACTGGATATTGCAGCTTTTTTTCATATACAAACATCAGTTCTTCCCTGCCTTTCCGCCGTTATCCCAGGGCCAGGGATCCTCGGGCCAGACCCAGGAATTGCAATTTACCGTATCCTGGCGCATAACGGGGCCGTATAGCTCCACATACCGCTTGCGGCCTTTCTCCGCCAGGGAGACAAAGCTCTTCCAGGTTTTAAACGCCTCAGTGTCATCCGGGTGAGTGTCCAGATACAGTGCAAGCTCCTGAAGGACGAAGTCCAGAGCCATTAGCTCCGCCAGCGGCGTGTTTTCCGCCGCGCCGGTGGCCACATAATCCATAAACGGCAGATCAAGGCCGGGAAAAAGCGTGCCCTTTGCCAATGCCTCGGCGCTTTCATATGCCGGCTGACTGCTCTGCTGCGGAGCCACCATAGGCACCGCCAGCGGCGCGCAGGAAGGAAGCGCCCCTTGTCTATACGTGCAGGTATTATTATTTGCCAAAAGAAATCCCCCTTTGCAAGCCATCCTATGCAAAGAGGGATTTTATTGTGTATGGATTATGGCGCTATCAGCGCCTGAAACTGTTCCTCTGTAAGAATTTCAATACCAAGCTCCTGAGCCTTTGTCAGCTTGGAACCGGGATTTTCCCCTGCCAGGACATAGCTGGTTTTTTTCGACACAGATCCAGAGGTTTTACCGCCGAAGCGCTCGATGACAGCCTCCGCCTCTGACCGTGTGAATTGCTCCAGCGTGCCGGTCAGTACAAATGTCTTGCCCGCGAAGCGCGTGTCCTCTATCTCCTCCGTGCTGTCAAAGGACACCCCGGCCTCGCGCAGAAGCTCTATCTGGTGCTGACTTTGAGGGCTGGCAAACCACTCGGTGAGATAGCCCGCCGTGACAGGGCCGACGTCGTCGATGACAGTCAGCTCATCTACCGTGGCAGCCATCAGGTCATCCAGCGTGGCAAAATGCCGCGCCAGCACCTTCGCTGCCTTCGCTCCCACCTGTCGGATACCAAAGGCGCACAGCAGCCGGGCAAGGCCCTGGGTCTTGCTGCCCTCGATGGCCGCGATGAGGTTTTCCGCTGATTTTTGTCCCATCCGCTCCGCTGTGGCGACGGATTGGGCATCCAAATAATACAGCTCTGCCGGGGTGTGAATAAGCGCCTGGTTGTCCAGAGCCTCGACCACCGCCGGGCCAAGACCATCAATATCCATGGCCTCCTTGGAAGCAAAGTGAACGATGTTTCGAAGCCGTTGGGCGGGACATTCCGCTCCCGTGCAGCGCATAGCGGCCCCATCCGGGTCTCGGGCCACAGGCGCCCCGCAAACAGGGCAAAGCTCTGGCAGGCGGAAGGCCTCCTCACTGCGTTTTTCCGTTACCTCCAGCACCTCCGGGATAATTTCGCCGGCTTTTTGCACAAGCACTGTGTCCCCAATATTCACGCCCAGGTTTTCGATAAAATCCTGGTTATGCAGGGTAGCGTTGGTCACGGTCGTACCGGCCAGGCGTATCGGCTCTATCACCGCTTTCGGAGTCAGGACACCGGTACGTCCCACCTGGACGATAATGTCTACGACCCGGCTTGGCTTTTTTTCCGGCGGGTATTTATAGGCCACCGCCCAGCGGGGATATTTGGCTGTACTGCCCAGAGCCTCCCGCTGCGCCAGGTCGTTCAGCTTGACAACGGCCCCGTCAATGTCATAGGAATAACTCTCCCGCCCCTCACCAATGGCCTCAATGGTTCTGGTACAATCCTCCGGCGTTTGACAGAGGGTGTGCGGCACCACGGGAAATCCCATGGCAGACATGGCCTCCAGTGTTTCATAGTGGTTTTGATAGGTCACGCCCTCGGCAAGCTGGATGTTGAAAAGGATGATGTCCAGCATCCGCTGGGCGCAAATCTTCGCGTCCTGTTGACGGAGAGACCCAGCAGCGGCGTTTCTGGGATTTGCCAGAAGCGGCTGCCCTTCTATCTCCCGCCGTTCATTGATAGCCTGGAAGGTCTCGTGGGACA
>JAJQHT010000244.1 GCA_021199595.1 Oscillospiraceae bacterium | reverse complement strand
CGCTCTTCTCGATGCTGACCGTACCCACCAGCACAGGCTGGCCCTTGGCGTGGCACTCCACGATCTGCTGAATGATAGCCCGGTTTTTCCCGGCCTCGTTTTTGTATACCACATCCGGGCTGTCAATGCGCGCCACGGGCTTGTTGGTAGGAATCTCGATGATGTCCAGGTTATAGATGGAGGTAAACTCCTCCTCCTCCGTGGCGGCGGTGCCGGTCATGCCGGAGAGCTTGTTATACAGGCGGAAATAGTTCTGGAAGGTGATGGTAGCGAGGGTCTTGTTCTCCCGCTGCACCTCGACGCCCTCCTTGGCCTCGATGGCCTGGTGCAGGCCCTCGGAGTAGCGCCGGCCCAGCATCAGTCGGCCCGTGAACTCGTCCACGATGATAACCTGGTCGTCCTTCACCACATAGTCGATGTCGCGCTTCATGACGCCGTGCGCCTTGATGGCCTGGTTTATGTGATGGGACAGAGTGGTGTTTTCCAGGTCGGTCAGGTTTTCAATGCCGAAATACTGCTCCGCCTTGGCGATGCCCTTGGCGGTCAGGCTTGCGGAGCGGGCCTTCTCATCCACGAGGTAATCCGCGTCCGCGTCCGCCTCCTCAAATTCCTCTTTCTCCTCCACGGAGACCACCACGCCCTTGCGCAGCCGGCGGACGAATTCATCCGCCTTGCTGTAAAGGTCTGTGCTCTCGTCCCCGCGCCCGGAGATGATAAGCGGCGTTCTGGCCTCGTCTATCAGGACGGAGTCCACCTCGTCCACGATGGCGTAAAAGTGGCCCCGCTGCACCATGTCCTTTTTATAAAGGGCCATGTTGTCCCGCAGGTAATCGAAGCCCATCTCGTTGTTGGTGCCATAGGTGATGTCTGCGTTATAAGCCGCCTGCCGCTCCTCGCGGGTCAGGCCATGAACCACCAGGCCCACGGTCAGGCCCATGAAGCGGTGTACCTTTCCCATCCACTCCGAGTCGCGCCGGGCCAGATAGTCGTTCACCGTGACGATGTGGACGCCCTCGCCCTCCAGGGCATTCAGATAGCTGGGAAGCACGGCCACAAGGGTTTTGCCCTCGCCGGTCTTCATCTCCGCGATGCGGCCCTGGTGAAGCACCACGCCGCCCAGAAGCTGCACCCGGAAGGGGCGCATACCCAGCACACGATCCGCCGCCTCGCGGACGGCGGCGAACGCCTCCGGCAGGATGTCGTCCGTGGTCTCTCCCTGGGCCAGGCGGGCCTTGAACTCGTCCGTCTTTGCCCGGAGCTGCTGGTCTGTCAGGGCCTTGTATTCGTCCTCCAGGGCCTCTATTTCGTCCACAATGGGCTGGAGCTTTTTCAGCTCCCGCTCCGAGTGGCTGCCAAAAATCTTGTCCAAAAACATGGAAATCGCCTTTCTCGCGCCGGAAAGCAATCCCGGCCTGTAAAAAAATATATCGCAAAAATCCCGCTGTACCTGGCGGTTTTGTATCGTATTTCTTCCTCACGCTATAATACTACGTTTATAATATACCACAGCGGCAGGCAAAAGTAAAGAAAAGAATATTGCACATCGCAACATTTATTGCGCCTTTTATATATTCCCACGCAGTTGTTCTTTGCAGAAAACAGTTGACAAAAGGCGGTTCGTCCTTCAAAATGGTGATAGTGAAAAAATACCCAAAAAGCATCGAAGGAGGAACTTACATCATGGCAAAATTCTGCGAAAGATGCGGCGCGCCCCTGCGGGAGAGCGACCGCTTCTGCCCCTCCTGCGGCCAGCCGGTTCCGACGGGCCAGTCCGGCCAGGATAGCTGGCGTCAGTCCCGGGAGAACACCTCGCAGCAAAGCTCCTGGAGCCAGAACAGCGGCGGACAGGATCCCTGGAACCATCCGCAAAACAGTCAGGGCCGGGATCCCTGGGATCGGCCCCAGACACCCCCACAGGCGGGGAACAGCCCGCAGTCCGGCCAGCCCTCTATGGCCTGGTTTAAATTCATCATCTGGGTGCAGCTGTTTCTCTCCGCCCTCACAAATCTGGCCAGCGGCATTACTATTGTCACCGGCGCCCAATACGGGGATTATGCCGACCGGGTCTATTATGTTTTCGCACTTCTGAAGCCCCTGGATATGGTCTATGGCCTGCTGTGCATCGTTATGGGTGCGGCGGCCCTCTACATCCGCTTCCAGCTCTCCAGCTTCAAGCGCCGCGCCCCGGCGCTTTACCTCGGCTACATTGCCGTTTCCATTATCGTCCCGCTCCTTTATATTATTCTGGCCAGCGTCATCATCGGCGGCTTCGCCGGTGATTCCAGCACCATCGCAAGCCTCATTACCAGCGTGGTACTCCTCATCATAAACCAGGTCTACTTCAAAAAGCGTCAGCATTTGTTTGTAAACTGAACAGGAAGTATAAAACGGTTCAATTCTCGAAATTGAACCGTTTTAATTAGATGCTCAATATTCATAGATGCCGCCGCCGGTAAATTCTCTCAGCATGGCGTCGGGAGCCAGGAGGGCGGGGTCTATCGGGACAAATCGCGCAAGCGCCGCGCCGGCGGCGGTCATCTCCTCCCGGCGGGGGATGCTTTCCGGCACATGAGAAAACAGCGGCATGGCCAGCTGCCGCAGGACGCAGACCTCATAGGGGAAGGCCGTGTCCAGCTGCACATCCGCCTTATGACGGAAGGGGTCGATGTTCTGCCGTTCCCCCCGGCGGACGTTACCCCACATCTGCATGGTCTCCTCCGGGTCGGTGCCGCGAAACAGGCTGTCCCGCACCACGCGGCGCACCAGCCGCAGCCAGGAGCCCTTGAAAGCATACTCGCCATCGTCGTCCACAAAGTTGGAGCTGGCGCTGACGTAGAGCTTGAACGCCTCCGGGTGGACGGTGGTAATGCTGTCGTTCAGGGCGTGGATGCCCTCAAAAATGGCCACCTCGTTTTTCCCCAGCCGCAGGGAGGCGGACGGCTCAATGATACGCATCCGGCGGGAGAACTCATACTTAGGGACGAATATCCGCTCCCCCTGGGTCAGGCGGGTGAAATGCTCGTTCAGCAGTTCCATATCCAAACATTCTGGGCTTTCCAGATCCGGCTCCCCCTCCGGGGTGCGCGGCACGGTCTCGGGCCGGACGGTGCGGAAATAGTTGTCCAGCGAGACACTGTGGCTTTTCACCCCCCGGCGGGCCAGCGCGTCCCGCAGCTTCATGGCCGTGGTGGTCTTGCCGCTGCCGGAGGGGCCGGACAGCAGCACGATGGGGCTGTTGGCGAGATTATCCAGTATCATATCCCCTACCTGCTCCACCCGCCGGTCATAGTCCTTATCCCCGGCACGCAGAAGCCCTTCCGGGTCTGACCGGGCAAGGGCGTTAATGTCCTCAATGTCGAAAGCCATAGTTTATGCCTCCTGCTGCATTCGCTCAATGTATTCCTTGGGATATTTGGGGTTCATCCGCCGCCGGATGGAGCCGTCCGGGCCGGGGATTTTCGTGGAGCCTCCCGCCCCCATAGCGTAAATAGGGGCCAGCTCCTCCATCATCAGAATGTTATAGAGGTTTTCCGTTCCCAGCCTGGCCCAGCCCACATTTTCCCAGCCCCCGGACATATACTTCTGCCGGTAGAGATAGTAGGGAACATATCCGGCCTCCGTCAGCCGCTCCACGGCGTAGTCTACCATCCGGCCCACGGCCGCTCCATCCGGCAGGGCCTGGGGATGCTCCGCCAGGCGGGATCCGTTTTTGATGGCCAGGGTGTGAACAGTAACATTCTCCGGCTCCAGGGCCAGCACCGTGTCAAGGCTCTGCTGAAAGCCCGCCTCGCTTTCTCCCGGCAGACCGGCAATCAAGTCCATATTCACCTGAAAATCCCCCGCCCGGCGCACCAGAGAGAGGGCATCCACCACGTCCCGCGCCGTATGGCGGCGGCCGATGGTCTCCAGCACCGCATCCGACATGGTCTGTGGATTCACGGAAACCCGGGTGACCCCGTGGTTTTTCAGCACCGCCAGTCGCTCCATGGTAATGGTGTCAGGCCGCCCCGCCTCCACGGTATATTCCCGCAGAGCGGACAGGTCGAAGCATCGCTCCATCTGTCCGCACAGCCGGTCAAGCTGTTCCGGGGACAGGGTGGTGGGCGTTCCCCCGCCGAAATACAGGGACACCGGACGCTGCCCCGCCTCCCGGATTTCCACGCCCAGCCGCTCGATCTCCCCGGCCAGAGCGTTCAGATATGGCTCCATCAGCGCCTGGCTGCTCCCCACGGCGCTGGAGATGAAGGAGCAGTAGGCGCAGCGGGTGGGGCAGAAGGGGATGCCTACATACAGGCTCACATCCCCCGGCCCGAGGCTTGCCTTGGCGTCCAGGGCCGCCTGGGCCGTCCGCTGGCACAGCCTGGCCCGGTCTCGGGATACGT
>JAJQHT010000110.1 GCA_021199595.1 Oscillospiraceae bacterium | reverse complement strand
GGCATGACCAGGGCCGGGTCGATTTTGGTGTAGACCTGCCGATTCATAAAGCCCCGGAAGGAGAGGGGGCTGTCCTCCGCTATCCACTCGTCTTCGTCGGTCAGGTACTCGTCCATGTTGAAAAACCACACGTTTTTCAGGGACAGCCGCTCCTGATTCACCAGGCGGACGAAGATGGGGTACTGTCCCACCGGCCCCACCGGGCATATCATCACTGTGGGGCGGTTCGCGGCGTTGTTCTCCCGGATCTCCCGGCACATCAGGCTTGCCAGCTCATAGAACACCTCGCCGGAATCTCCCAGCTTTACCAGGGGCAGGCTGGCGCCCTCGCCCAGTTGCTGGGGCGGGATATGGTAATACTCATAGATCATAGTTTCTCCTCCTCAAAAGAATAAATGCTCTAACCCAAGCTGCCGTATCAGCTTAACGATCTCCCGTGTGCGGGAACAGCCAAATTTTTTCAGCAGACTGCGTATCTGGGTTTTGACCGTTACCTGCTCCACCTGGCGGATTTGGGCGATTTCCGCGATTTTTTTGTCTTCCAGCAGCAGCTTTACCAGACTGCGCTCCGCCGGGGTCAGCCGCCCCACGTTGGTGATGAAGTAGAGCAGGGATTTTTCACTCTGCCGCAGACGCTTATAGTCCCGCATGAGCGCCTGGCTGACCAGAGGTTCCAGCCGCGTCTCCCCCCGGTAGGCCCGGCGGATGTGGTCGCAAAGAACCTCGTCCTCGCAGCTTTTGACCACATAATCCACCGCCCCGGAGGCCATGGCGGCGGTGATCATGTCGTCGGTCTCATGGACGGTCAGGAAGATGATTTTCATGTCGCCGTTGGCGGCATGGATGCGTTCGGAGGCCTGGATGCCCGCGTGGATATGCTCCATCTCGATGTCCATCAAAATCACGTCGCAGGGGACGGTCTCCGCCAGAGCGCAGACCTCCCGGCCAGAGGCGGCGCTTCCGGCCACGGTCATATCCGGCTGGGCGGCGATGATGTCGCAGAAGCCCTCCCGGAGAATGTCCATGTCCTCCGCCACGATGACCCGTATTTTCTCATGCTCCTCCATGACTTCCTCCTCTCCCAGCATCATACAGGGGCAGCATGACGAGAAACACGGTGCCGCTGCTGTCTGAGCGCTCTAACCGCAGGTGGCCTAAATGTCCTTTGGCGATTTTTCGGGCGTAATACAAGCCCATTCCCCAGTTGGAATCGGCGTTTTTGCTGGTATAGAACGGTTCGAATATTTTGCTGCGAAGCCGCTTGGGAATGCCGCCGCCGTTGTCCTGAACGCGGAACGCCGTCCACAGCCGCTCGTCCTCCACCCGAAGGGTGACCTGGGGCCGGTCTGTTTCCGTTCCCAGTGCCGCCTCATATCCGTTGATGAGCAGGTTATACAAAGCCTCTCCCAGGGCTTCGCTGTCGGCCAGAACCGAGCGATCGGAGCACAGGTCGATGTGAACGTCTCCATCGGGGTATTTGCTGTGAAAGCGCTGCACCGCCAGCTCTGCGGCCTCTGCGGCGGTAACAGGTGTCAGGGTCAGAGCGTTGTCCTTAAACACCCGGTATATCTGATCCATCCGGGCCAGCATTTCCTCGTTCAGAGTCTGGAGCTGTTCAGAGACGCTGCGCACCTGTTCCAGATCCACAGGCTCCTGGGCTAAAAGCTGCTCCAGCTTTCGATGGAGCATACGGCTTGCCAGAAGCTGATTTTTGACGCTGTGAACGAACACGGAAATACCCATACCAGCGGCATCGAATTTCCGCTGGAGGAGAATTTCCTCTTTGTTTTCATCATAGTCAATGCGGGTATAGCGCAGCGCGCCGTATCCACCCAACAGGGTGCTGACCAGGGAGGCCAGCAAAAGCGCATCCCAGCCCTGTTCTGTCATGGACGCGCTGATATATGTGGTGAAGCCCAGCCGCAAATATTCCGTGATGAACTGATTGTAAATCTGGGCCGGATCCTTGGTGGCATAAATTAGATACAGCACCGTGGCGCAGCAGACGGACAGCACCATATAACCGAAATTCCTCCGGAATACGGATATGGAAGTGTCTATATATTCCTTCAGAAGGAGAAGGAGGGAGGCGCAGACGCAGAATATAATCCAAACCATTGCCGCTCTGCTGAATGGGCGCAGGAGTTGAATATGACGGGAAATCAACGCACGGAATGCAGGGGGATAGTAATAAATAAGAAACAGCGCCGTGAAAACGGCGGCGATTGCAATCAGCTTGTGGGCGTGCCGCCTCACCCAGGGGAGCATACTGGATTTCAGTGCCAGCAGACATAAAAAGAAGGGCAGAAGCATCCGCCCAATGGCAACGGTATAGCCCACCTGACTGAACGAGATAGGCAGGTAGCGAAGCCAGCGCTGGACATCTGCAGAGAGAAACAGCGCCCTCTTGGCGGTGGCGGCAAGACCGCCCATCTGGGCAATATAGATGACCACGCCGCCCATCATCACGATGTTTGCCAGATTCATCAAAAGCAGCATCAGAGACTGGACAGTGCGGCTCCAAATTACCGCAATGAGCGATACAATCACACAAATTAAAATTACAACCAGAAGCATAGGGAATTCTCTCCTCCAGTTTGCCATTGTTCCCGGCTTTTATCCATTTTTAGCCAGGATACAAATGCCGGGACTCCACCGATGGGGAGCCCCGGCTGGAGACTTCTCTTAACGATTTATACTTTTAAGCGATTTTAGCTTAGCTTACAGAGACAAACAGGTCATAGGCGTCCTGCATAATATCATACAGAACATACTCCTCGGTATCGACAGTTTCCGTAATGCGTCCGTTGGCAATAAACACGCTCTGCTGGGTCTCATAAACGGTCTTGATAGCGTCCATGTCGCCGCAGACATCCAGGATGGTGTACCAATCAGCTTCCTCCAGGCACTCGAGCATGGTGTCCTCGTCTACATCCAGGTGATGGGCCAGGTTGATGGCGGTCTCCTCGATGTTGGCAGCGCGCCACTCGTGGGCAAGGTTCAGAGCTGCGCCGAAGCGAACCAGCACGTCAGCGTTCTCCTCGGCATACTCAGCGGTGGTGATGTAGCTGGAGGGGAAAATGGCGGAATCCAGGAAGTCGGCGTTGCCGCCAAGGTTGATGCAACTGTCACCCAGCTGGGTCTGAACGGTGACGCTGTTGGGACTCCAAATAGCGCAGGCGTCCACCTGGCCGGAGATCATGGCGGTGGTCATAACATCCACAGTCATTTCAACCAGCTCCACGTCATCCTCGGTCAGGCCAGCAGAGTAGAGAACCTGCTGGAGAATGATTTCGGAGGAGGTGCCGGACTGCACGGCGATGGTTTTGCCAGCCAGATCGGCGGCGGTGGTAATGCCGTGGTCGACGTTGGCCAGCACGCAGTCGGACAGGGAGGTGGTGTGATCCATGGCGAAGATGACGGCGTTGCCTTCAATGCAGAGGGCGTGAGCGCCGTGGCCGATCTGGGAGATGTCAATGTCGCCGGAGGCCATAGCCGCGATCTCAGCGGGGCCGCCCTCGAACTCATAGACCTCCACGTTCAGGCCGAACTGCTCGAAGTAGCCCTGGTCGATGGCGACGAACAGCGTGGCGGCGGAACCCATGTTGGGCATATAGGCCACGCGGACGGTAACTTCCTCGTACTCGGTGGCTTTGGCCTCGGCTTCCTCAGCCTCCGGTTCAGCCTCTTCCTCGGTTTCAGCGGTCTCCTCCACCTCGACCGTCTCTTCGGTCTCGGCGGTGTCGGCAGCCTCGTCGCCGGAACTGCTGGAGCCGCAGGCCGCAAGGCCCAGCACCATACACAGCGCCAGCAACAGTGCAAGTAGCTTTTTCATTTTTGTGGTATCCTCCTAATTGAATATTTATAGCATCCCGTAAACGGGGAGTGCTCGTGGTAAATAAGCTGCCTTACTTGCGGACAGCGAGGTATTCCTGATATACCTGATTCCAGATATAGTTTTTCAGCTCAAGGAATCGCGGCGACATCTTGGTTTTCTGGTCTCTGGGATAAGGGATGTCGATGTCCACAACGTCCTTCACCCGACCGGGACGGGCACACATGACCACCACGCGCTCGGCCAGGATGATGGCCTCCTCAACGTCGTGGGTGATGAAAAAGCACGTCTTCTGCTCTGTCTCCCAAGTCACAAGAAGCTCGGATTGAAGCTGTGTCCTTGTTTGGGCATCCAATGCGCCGAAGGGTTCGTCCATCAGCAGAACCTTGGGGTTCACGGCGTAGGCTCTGGCGATGGCCACGCGCTGCTTCATGCCGCCGGAAAGCTCCTTGGGATAGGACTTGGCAAAGGCTTCCAGATCCACCATTTTCAGGTATTTATGAGTGATCTCTGCCCGTTCCTCCTTATCTACACCCTGGAGTTTGAG
>JAJQHT010000094.1 GCA_021199595.1 Oscillospiraceae bacterium | reverse complement strand
GCGCCGCACAGCCGCTCTACCCCGGTGACAATCGCCACGCGGCCCTCTGTCCGAATGCTCGCGCCCAGGCGCTTCAGTTCCTCCGCCTGGCGGTAGCGGTTGGTGAAGATATTCTCCACAAAGACTGTGGTTCCCGCCGCCTTCAGCGACGCGGCCATCATTAGCGGCTGCGCGTCCGTGGGAAAGCCTGGATATGGCCGGGTTATCACCGTGCGTCCTCCATGAAGCCGCTCTGCGCAGCGTATCCGCAGGCGGTGTCTCTGCCGCTCCACATTGGCCCCCATGGCCTCCAGGTTCTCGGTCACGCTCTCCGTATGGCTGGGATCTATGCCCCGCAGCTCCACATCGCCCCCCGCGCAGGCGCAGGCGCACAGCATGGTAGCCGCCGCGATGCGGTCGGGCATAACCCTGTAACCGGTGTGGGCAGCCGGAGTGAAGCTATGTATCGTCACGACAGGGGTTCCCGCCCCGTCTATGTCCGCCCCCAGCGCGCGGAGAAAGCTTTGCAAATCGACAATCTCCGGTTCCCGGGCGGCATTTGTGATGACCGTCTCCCCCTTTGCGGCGCAGGCGGCAATCATGGCGTTTTCCGTGGCCCCAACGCTCGGCAGCTCCAAATGGATGGTGCCGCCCCGCAGGGCCGGCGCGGAGCAAAATATCTCCCCGCCTTCTCCCTGAACGCGGCCGCCCAGCGCCTCCATCGCGCTCAGATGCAGGTCAATGGGCCGCGGCCCCAGCTCACATCCGCCGGGCATAGACAGCCGCGCCTCGCCGCAGCGGCCAAGCACCGCACCCAGGAATATCACCGAGGAGCGCATTTCCCGCATCAGCTCATGGGGAATGCTGCACCCTGTCATTGGCCGGGAATCCACCCGGATGATGTCCTCCTGCCGTTCCACCTGGCAGCCCAGGTGCCGCAGGATATTCAGCGACGCCTCCACATCCCGCAGGGCGGGACAGTTGGTAAGCTCCGTTTCACAGCCTGTTAATATTGTCGCCGCCAGGATTGGCAGCACGGCGTTTTTCGACCCCTGGATGGTCAGGCTCCCCTCCAGGGCGGAGCCGCCTTTTATCCGCCAAATGCTCATATTCTGTCCTCCCTGCTGGTATGCTGCAACAAAATGTCACATCACATACTATGCGGGAAAAACAAAATCGTGCCAGGGTCATTTCTCTTCCGTTTGATTTTACTCCTTTTTGTCCTTCTGCGCAAGTCCCAGGACAATGGAGGTGATTCTGTCCGTGGCGTCATCCACTCCCAAATTGCGGCTCGCCATGTGCATCCGGGCCATGGCCTGCGGGTCATGGAGCAGACTCGTCACCTCATTATAGAGCGCCGCGCCGTCGATAGCGCCTTCCAGCAGCATACGGGCTGCCCCGGCATCCGCCAGGACGCGGGCGTTCTTCTCCTGGTGATTGTTGACAACGTTGGGGCTGGGAACAATCACCGCAGGCTTTCCGAGATAGGTCAGCTCGCTGATGGTAGAGGCCCCGCTGCGGCAGATGATAACGTCCGCCGCCGCCATGACCTTCGGCATATCGTAGATATACTCCCGCACATCCACGGCAGGAGAGGCAATATGCTCCTCCGTCAGCGCGGTCTGCACCCGTTCATAATACTGCTTGCCTGTGGCATATATCAGCCGGAAACCGGGCTTCGGCCCCATCCGACGGATAAAATCCATCATGACGCCATTCATATAATCCGCGCCAAGCGAGCCGAACACTGCGAGCACAATCGGTTCCTGGGCGTCCATGCCAAGCTCCCGCCGGGCGCGGCCCTTGTCCGCCCCGCGAAAGTCCATGCGGACGGGCGTGCCTGTCACCTCCACCCTGTCCGGGTGGTGATAATAGCTCCGGCTTCCCTCAAAGCCTACAAGAATGCGGTCCATCTTCTTTTCCAGCAGGCGGGTGGTCAGGCCAGGCACAGCGTTTGACTCATGCACCGCCGTGGGAACTCCCAGCGACGCCGCTGCTTTCAGAACAGGATAGCACACATAGCCGCCGGTTCCGACAGCCACATCCGGGCGGAATTCCTTCAATATCCACCGGGCCTGTACTGATGACTTCACCAGCCAGCCCAGGGTCTGTATGTTTTCCAGCATCATTTTGGGCCGCAGGCTCCGCTGGAAGCCAAATATGCGGACGGTTCGCAGGTCGTAGCCCTCCCGGGGCACCAGCTCCGTCTCCATTTGATACTCAGCCCCGACAAACAGTATTTCCGCATCCGGGAGCAAATCACGTATCCGTCCAGCCACACCTAAGGCGGGATTGATGTGCCCCGCCGTGCCGCCGCAGGTAAATAAAAATCTCATTTACTTCTTCTCCGGAATGTCCCTGGAAAGGGACAGGATAATTCCCATCTCCGCCAGCTGGAGCATCAGCGCTGTGCCGCCATAGCTGAAAAAGGGCAGAGATATGCCGGTGGTAGGGATTGTGTTCGTCACCACCGCAACGTTTAGTATCACCTGCAGGGCCAAATGGGTGGTCAGGCCCGCACCCACCAGGCAGCTGTATCTGTCCCTGGCGTGCATGGAAAGCCAATAGCCCCGTATGATAAGCAAAGCAAACAGGCATAAAATCAGCATGGCCCCGATGTAGCCCAGCTCCTCGCAGACGACGGAAAAAATGAAGTCGTTGTGCTCCTCCGGAAGATAGAGGTATTTCTGCCTGGAATTGCCAAGTCCCAGGCCAAGCAGTCCCCCGGAGCCAATCGTATATAGAGACTGGACAATCTGATAGCCGGTGTCGGAAGCGTCCGCCCATGGATCCAGCCAAGCAGTCACACGATCCTGTACGTAGGAAAAGCCAAAATATCCCACCGCCGCCACGGCACCCACCAGAACGAAGGCGATGACAAACCATTTCAGCGGCACGCCGCCCAGCCACAGCATAACGATGCCGAGCGCCAGGATAATGATGATGCCGGACATATGCGGCTCTTCATATAGCAAAAAGCATATGACTGCCAACACAACGACAAAGGGAACCAGTGATTTTAGCGTGTTCAGCTTTCCTTTGTTTCGACATATGAGCGCGGCAAAATACAGCACAATGGCAATTTTTGCGACCTCTGAGGGTTGGAAGGTGGTGAACCCCAGGTTTATCCAGCGCTTAGCGCCGTTCACGGTCTCGCCGACCAGCAGCACTAGCGCGAGCAAGACGATGGACACCAGCATAACGGCGCCGGAGAAGCGATAAAAGAAGCTCATGGGAAACCGGGACAGGAAGAACATAATTGCCACGCCCAGCAGCGCGAACAGGAACTGCCGGACAAAGTAATAGGTAGCGTTGCCTCCCGAGCCGCTGGATACGTCGTAATAGGCCCGGGCATAGCTGGCAGAAAGCACCATAATAACGCCGATGGTCAGCAGCAGGATGGTCAGCAGCGCAAAGGGCAGATCTACCGGCCCGCGTTCGATGGAGGCGTCGTAGGTATAATCGGCCAGGCGCGTATTCTCATAATGGACGGCGCCGTCTTTGTTTTCGGGCAATGGCTCCCTCCCCTTTCCGTATTAGATAATAAAAATATAAATCGCTATAAATTGATTTTCGATGTCAGGCGTAGCGGCCAATGCATCCAACGAAGGATATGACCGCGAATACCAGGGAAACGCTAGTGAACAGGGCCACAATCTGCTTTTCCGTCCACTTGTGGCCGCTCCAGCCGCCCATCTCAAGATGATGGTGGAAGGGGGCCATTTTGAAAATTCGTTTGCCATGGGTCAGTTTGAAATAGATGACCTGAAGAATATCCGAAAGGGCCTCGATAATGTATATGATGCCAAGGGTCACTAAAATGAGCGGCATATCCAGCGCAAAGGCCATGCCGCACACGGCCCCGCCCAGAAACAGGCTGCCCGTATCCCCCATGAAGCACTTGGCCGGATGAAAATTATACACGAGAAAGCCGAACAGCCCCCCGGTCATCCCGGCGGCGAACACCGCGAGAGAGCGGAACTGCACACCCCAGGCAAAGCAGACCGCCGTATAGAACACAAACACAGGAATCGTCACGCTGGCTGCCAGGCCGTCCACCCCATCCGTCAGGTTCACAGAGTTGACCGTGCCCACGATGATAAAGGCCGCCAGGACAAAATAGAGCCACTCCGGCATGGAGATGGTCACATTCCAGAAGGGAACATATACCGCCTCCGGGGTCAGATACCCCTCCAGCCGCAGCAGATACAGCAGAGCAATCGCCACCACAAGCTGCAAAATAAACTTCGCCTTGGCGGAAAGACCCAGGTTCTGCTTCTTTTTCAGCTTTTCAAAATCATCCAGAAATCCGATGGCTCCATAAAACAGGGAAAACAGCAGCACGAATATGGCGCCCATATCTCCGCTTCGAATAAAGGTGAAGCCAACCGTCAGCACCACCGCCGT
>JAJQHT010000088.1 GCA_021199595.1 Oscillospiraceae bacterium | reverse complement strand
AACTTTAAAACATCAAAAACAGTAAATTGGCTCAGCGGCTTTTCCTTGAGCAGCTTGAGAAGCCCTGCCTTGAGCATGGTTTTGCTGATTCGTATCCTCTGGTTCTCCATTTCTTTGTTCACCTCAACAAATCTTTAAAAAACGTTGACTTTAAAGCAAAATTGCATATAAATGTTGACCACAAAGCATTTTAACACCAACAGTCTGTTGACTTTAATCATCGGCGTTTATTATAATGAAGCTGTGAGGATTTGTCAATGCTTTGATTTATTGGGAGGTTCATGGAATGAGGGTTTGGAGACGAAACTGGTATTACATCGGCGGTATCCTTTTTGTGCTGCTGGCCTTTGGAATGGGGCTGTGGGGCTGTTACCACATGGATAAGCTCCGGGTAATCCTGATATTCAGCTGGATGGGGATGCTGATGCACCAGTTTGAGGAATATGCTTTTCCGGGCGGCTTCCCCCTGATTTCCAACATGGCCGGACTGGGCGAGACGGAGCACCCGGAGCGCTATCCGCTGAATGCAAGGCAGAGCTTTTTGAGCAACGTTATCTTCTGCTATTTGAGCTATATCATCCCCATTTGCTTTCCTAACCTGATTTGGATGGGGGCCAGCCAGGTGTTTGCCGGTGTATGGCAGCTTCCGGGGCATGGCATTGCCATGAACCTGCGGCTGAAAAGCAAATATAACCCCGGCCTTGCGTCCACGGCATTTTTGCAGACGCCGGTGGCGATTTATTACATCTGGTATGTCTGCACCTATATGCCGGAAAAGGCGGGACAGCTTTGGTGGGGCATCCCCGGCTCGCTGCTCATTCTGCTGCTTACCTTTATTGTCCCCATTCTGGTGATGAAGGACAAAAACTCGCCCTATCCCTTTGAGGAGCGGGAGCTGTACGGCTACAACAAGGAACACGTTGCGGCGCTTTGGGAGGAACGGAAAGCGGCAAAGGCCGCCAAGACTGTAAAGGAGGACGATTAACGATGGTTAAAAAGCTGGACAAATGGTGTGACATCAACTGGATTATTTTTATTTGCGTGACGGGGGTCGTCACCGGCGTGCTGGCCGCTGTTTTCTGGGACAAAATGCCCCTGGGGGCGCAGGCGGCAGTATTCGTGGCCATGATTATGCCCTTTCATGTGCTGGAGGAGTGGAAGTTTCCCGGCGGCCTTCACATTTTTTACAATGTTCTGCTGGGGCCGAAGGATGCGGAAAAGCAGCAGCTTGACCGATTCCCCATGAGCCGCCTGACAGACATGATTACAAACGTAGGCTTGCAGTGGATTCCTCTGGTCTACCTGGTGCTCAGCCTTTTCACAGGGCTGTCCAATGCCACCGCGCTGTGTATGATGCTGCTGTGCTTTATCGAGGTGCTGGCTCACACCGGCGGCGGCACGTTCACCTATTTCTGGCTGAGGAAGGACGGGAAGAAAACCATCTATCATCCCGGCTTTGCTACCTCCTGGATGATGTTCCTGCCTGCCGGCGTCTATATCGCAGCGCATCTGGAAAATATCACAGGGCAGGATTGGCTCTGGGCCATCATCCTGTTTGTCATTATGATGCTGATTTGCATTGTTCTGACGGAGACGCCGCTGAAAAAGTGGGTATACAAGCAGGAAAAGGGCGCGTTCGCCTTTGCGGATGCCAAGTATTATGAGAAATACCCCTCCTTCTGGAAGAAGGGCTGAGCGGGATTTTAGGCAATCCCGGAGGTGTGCAGGATGGTGCTTCGCATTTTTAAGGCCTGGCTCAAATGGCGGAAGGATTGGGATTCCCTGTGCAACTGCTGTGGGAAGTGCTGCTACTCCCGTTCCGTGTATCCGGACGGCAGGGTGATCATCCATTATAGCAGTCCCTGCGAATATCTGGATACGGAGACCCATTTGTGTACGATTTATGAGGATCGTTTCCGCATCTCCGATCACTGCGGGAAGGTGAATCTGTTTACCGCGTTATTTAATGCAAGTCTGCCGAAGGACTGCACCTATGTGCAGACCTTTCGGCTGTGGGAAGAAAAACGGTCATAAGAAATAATATGATCAATCAAATACTATTAAGGAGGTATGCTCTATGCAGACATTAGAGGCTATCGCAAAAAGGAAGTCAACGAGGGACTTTGACCCGAACAGGACTGTACCGGATGAGGTCATCGACATGATCGTGAAGTCGGGCTGTCAGGCGCCTATCGGTGGGAATCAGCGGAATTCCCTCCATCTGACGGTTTGCCGCAGCAGGGACATACTGGATGAGATCAACCAGTCCACTGCCGCCGCGATGAATGTTGAGGCGCGGGACTTCTTCTATGGCGCGCCCGCCGCGATTTTTGTGTCCGCCGCGCCGAAGCAGATGGCGCCCAGCGTGGAATATGCAAACGCTGCCTGCGTTATCGAGAATATGCTGATTGCCGCGACGGACGCCGGGGTGGATAACATTTATCTCTGGGGCGCTGTTCAGGCGCTGGCAAAGAATCCTGAGCTGTGCGCGAAGATGGGGATACCGAAGGGCTTCCGGCCTGTTTCCGCCGCCGCGATTGGCTACAGTCTGAGCGGAGAAGCCCAGCCGCGGGAGCTGTCCGTCTCGCTCAGCGTCAACTATATCTGAGGAAAACCGGCAGACAGCGTCCGCCGAAGAGGGTAGCGCTCTTCGATGGATGCTGTCTGTTGACCGATTACGAAGGAGGATTCGGTATGAAAACACTGATTGCTTATTATTCCAGAGGCGGAACGACAAGAAAGGCGGCCTATAAGCTGCAAAAGCTGACGGACGGAGATATGTTTGAGATTACCGGCGAGAAGGCTTACGGCGGCTATTTTAAGGCCCTTGGAATCGCCAGAAAGGAGTTTGCCGGAAACGAGCTTCCGCAGGTAACGGAAAAGGTGACGGATATGGAGACATACGACCGTATCCTCCTTGGGTTCCCGATATGGTACAGCAAGTGTCCGCAGCTGGTGATGTCCTTCCTGTCTCAGTATGAGCTGTCCGGGAAAGAGATATATCCCTTCTGCACCAGCGGCGCCAGCGGGCCGGAGCAGGCGGTGGAGCAGCTGGCGAAAGCCTGCGGGGGCGCGGCTGTTCATGCAGGGCTTCGTTTGAACAAGTGGGATGAAGAAAAGGTCAGAAACTGGCTTGAAGGAAGCAAAACATGAAAAGCGAATATGCTAGGCTAAAGGAATACATCGACCAAAGCGAGAAAACTGTGGCCGTCACCGGGGCGGGCATCTCCTATCGCTATGGGATGCGCCGGATGAAAGAAAGCGTGGGCCGGATGAATGCCGGGCGAATTTTTTCCTCCTCGTATGTACGCAAAAACCCGGAACAATTCTATGCGGTCATGAAGGATGCCTTCCTGGACGCGACCTTCGTGAAGGGGCCGAGCGCTGTCCACAGGCAGCTTGCAGAGCTGGAACAGCAGGGGCGGCTCTACGGCATTGTAACCCAGAACCTTGACTGCCTGCACACCATCGCCGGGTCTGAAAACGTGGTGGAGTTTCAGGGGAGCTTTCGGGACAACGTCTGCATTGACTGCGGTGCGCGCTCCTATGATTATCAGGCATGGAATCAGGGCCATATGCCCCGGTGCGAAAAATGCGGCGCGCCGCTGATGCCGACAAGCTTCTGCATGGACTTTGCGGGCCGTGACAGCGTTGCCAGGGAAAATATGCAAAAAGCTGTCGATATGATTGCGGAGGCGGATCTGGTGATTGTTATCGGCACCACCGGTTTCCGCAGCGAGGAATATTTAAGCCGGATGAAGGCCGGGACAAGGCTGGTGCAAGTCAATCCCTCCGCGACGGGCTTTGACAGAATGGCCGATTTGAATATCCGGGCCGATGCCGCCCAGGTCTTTGACGCGGTGTTAAACGAATAGGGGGGCATTCATATGAGTATTCTGAAAGGAGATCAGCGGATAGACAAAATACAGCAGCTATCCGACTATATCGACCAGAGTCACGCCGTGGCAGCCATCACCGGCGCAGGAATCTCTGTGGCCGGGGGCGGTGTTACCTATGGGCAGATGCGCTTTTCCAGCCGGGGTTCCGGCGGCAGACGAGTCTCTGACGCGGGGTCTTTCCTGCCCACCTATCTGGAGACGATGTTTTCCTATCATCCCAGCTTTGCTCACTATGCCCTGCGGGATTTGGAGGCGGAGGGCAAGCTCATTGGAATCATTACCACCAACGTGGACTGTATGCACACCATTGCAGGATCAAAAAATGTGGCGGAGATTCAGGGCAGCGTTCAGGTCAACTGCTGCGCCCAATGCGGCCGTCACTATGACAGCTTTGAGATTTGGAAACAGGAGGAGCTGCCCCGGTGCGAAGCCTGCGGCGGCGAGATTCTCCCCTGGCCTCTTTACAGCCATATCGGCCTGTGGGACGC
>JAJQHT010000269.1:2146-4403 GCA_021199595.1 Oscillospiraceae bacterium | reverse complement strand
CTGGCGGGCGGCGAAGCTGATCCCGGCCCTGGGCGCGTCCATTGGCTGCGAGGTGCGGATAATCCGCTGCCACGGCCTTCCGGCGGTATTCAAAAAGCTACGGCAGCGGGTGGTTCTGCTGGTGTGTCTCGCGTTCATGCTGGGACTGCTGTTCGTCAGCGGGGCTTTCGTGTGGGATATTCAAATCAGCGGCAACGAGACTATCCCGGAGGGAGTAATCCGGCAGGCGCTGGCGGAGTGCGGGGTGGACATTGGCAGCTTCTGGCCGATCATGTCCCAGGACCAGGTGCGCAACAGCATGATATTAAAGCTGCCCGGAATCCGCTGGATGACCGTGAGCATCCGGGGCAGCCACGCCGAGGTAATCATCCGGGAAAAGAGAACGCACATAGAGCCGGTGGACGAGGCGGAATATGTGAACCTGGTGGCCGCAAAAACAGGCTTCGTGACGGAGGTGCTGGCCCTGCGGGGCACAGCGCTGACGGAGGAAAACCGTGCCGTCCTGGCCGGGGAAGTGCTGGTCGCAGGCTACGCCACCGGGCGCTATGGCGCGATACAGGGCCTCACGCGGGCCATTGGCTCCGTTACGGCCCACACCTTGTATGAAATAACGATAGAAGCGCCTGTGTATGTGGAGGAAAAGACTGCATCAGAAGGACAAACGGTGCGCTGGGCGCTGGTTTTGGGAAAAACACGCATAAATTTTTACAAAGACAGTAGTATTTGCCCCGCAGATTGTGATAAAATCATAAGGGAGTATACGCTCTCTGTTGGGAATGTGTTCACCTTGCCGCTGACGGTGGAAAAAACCGTTTATACTCCCTATACCACGCAGAGCGTGGAGGCGCTGGAGCTGCGGGAGGAGCTGGAGGAAATGCTGATCGCGGCGCTGGCGGAGGAGATAGGCCAGGAGGGGGAGATGCTTTCTGCCCAGTTTACCGCATCCAGCGGGAATGAGGTGCTGTACGTCACCCTCTTTGCCGAGTGTGAGGAGCAGATTGCCGAGGCCGTGCCCATGACGGCGGAGGAAATCTTGGAGATACAGGAAAAAATAGTTGTCACTGAGGAAGTGGAGTCATGATAGAGAAAACCATGCAGATAGACAGGATGGAGAACGTCATCAGCGTTTTCGGCTCTTTTGACCAGAATCTGCGTATTATTGAAACAGAGCTGGCTGTTACCATCGCCAACCGGGACGACCAGCTGAAAATCAGCGGCGAGGCGGAAAGCGTCATGTATGCGGAAAAGGCCATCGATGGCCTGCTCTCCCTGGCCGCCAGAGGCGAGGTCATCGACGCGCAGAATGTTCGCTATATCATAAAGCTGGTGCAGTCCGGTCAGGAGAGCCGCATCGGAGACCTGGCAAGAGGCGTGGTCTGCGTTACCGCCAAGGGCCGGCCTGTGAAGCCCAAGACCATCGGCCAGACGAACTATGTGGACGCCATCAAGAAAAACACCGTCACCCTGGGCATCGGCCCCGCTGGTACGGGCAAGACCTATCTTGCCGTGGCCTGTGCCGTGGCGGCCTTCCGGGAGAAGTAGGTCAACCGCATTGTTCTGACCCGTCCGGCGGTGGAGGCCGGAGAGCGGCTGGGCTTTCTGCCGGGAGACCTGCAAAGCAAGGTAGACCCCTATCTGCGCCCATTATATGACGCGCTCTTTGAAATGCTGGGCGCGGAGACCTTCAATAAATACATGGAGCGGGGAGACATCGAGGTCGCGCCCCTGGCCTATATGCGCGGCCGCACGCTGGACGACAGCTTCATCATCCTGGACGAGGCCCAGAACACCAGCCGGGAGCAGATGAAAATGTTCCTGACCCGCTTGGGTTTTGGCTCCACAGCGGTGATAACCGGGGATGTGACCCAGATTGACCTGCCGGCGGACAAAATCTCCGGCCTGAAGGAGGCCATGAAGGTGCTGGACGGGGTGGAGGACATTGCCATCTGCCGTCTCTCCGGGGCGGACGTGGTGCGCCATGTCATCGTGCAGCGCATCATTGCGGCCTATGAAAAGCATGAAAAATCCATGCCCCCCGCGCCCCCGGTGAAGAAATATAAGCCCCAGCCTATCCGCCGGGAGGAGCAGAGACGCACATGATGAAAAGACTAAAGCTGCGCCTGCGGTGCGAAAACGGGCAGAAATGCCCTCTGGCCCTGCGGCGGCGCATCAAAAAAGCCGCCGCGGCCGTTTTGGAGGCGGAGGGCGTCGCCCAGCCTTGTGAGCTGTCCGTTCTGCTGACGGACGGGGCGGGCAT
>JAJQHT010000269.1:0-2136 GCA_021199595.1 Oscillospiraceae bacterium | reverse complement strand
GGCGGGCATACAGACGATTAACGCCGAGTTCCGCCAGGTGGACAGGCCCACGGATGTGCTGTCCTTCCCCATGGGGGACACGGACATGAAAACAGGCCGCCTGCTTCTGGGGGACATGGTGCTGAACATTCCCCAGGCGGAGGCCCAGGGAGCGGAGTTTGGCCACGGGGCGGCCCATGAGATAAGCTATCTCACCGTCCACAGCGTCCTGCATCTGTTGGGCTACGACCATGTGGACGAGGGGCCGATGAAAAAGGAAATGCGGGGCCGGGAAAAGCTCATTATGGCCCGCCTGGAGCCGAAAGGCATACAGACAGAAAGCTGAAACAGGAGAACACTATGACTACAAAAACAGCCATGATAACCATCGCCGGACGGCCCAACGTGGGCAAGTCCACCCTGACCAACACCCTGGTGGGAGAGAAGATTGCCATCGTCTCCCCCAAGCCCCAGACTACCCGCACCCGCATCCTGGCCGTGACCAGCCGGGGGGACACGCAGTTCGTCTTTGCGGACACCCCCGGCTTCCACAAGGCCCGGACAAAGCTGGGAACCTATATGGACAACGTGGTTCGCCAGAGCGTAGCGGACGTGGATGCGGTGGCCATGCTGGTGGAGCCGGTGGCCTCCATCGGCCCGCAGGAGCGGGGACTTTTGGAACGCCTGAAGGAGACGGGCGCGCCCGTGGTGCTGGCTGTCAACAAGGCGGACACGGTGCAGGACAAGAAAAACCTCCTGCCGGTCATCAGCCTGTACAGTCAGGCCTTTGACTTCGATGCCATTGTCCCCATCAGCGCCAAGACTGGGGAGGGCGTGGGCGAGCTTTTGCAGGAGCTGGAAAAATATGCCCTGGAGGGGCCGCCCCTGTTCCCGGATGACATTATCTCTGACCAGCCGGAAAAGCAGATTTGCGCGGAAATTGTGCGGGAAAAGCTGCTGCTCGCCCTGGACGATGAGATACCCCACGGCACGGCGGTGGTGGTGACAAAGTTTTCCGAGCGGGACGACGGCATCATCGACATGGACGTGACCATATACTGCGAGAAAAAATCCCACAAGGGCATCATTATCGGCAAGCAGGGCGCTATGCTCAAGCGGATTGGCTCCGCCGCCCGTCAGGACATCGAGGCGTTCATGGGAACGAAGGTGTTTTTGCAGACCTGGGTGAAGGTGAAGGAAAACTGGCGGGACAGCGACGCCCTGCTGCATAATTTTGGATTTACGGACGAGTAATCAACTCCACCCTGCCGTGGCATACTAACCCCAGCGGGGTGATTCATTTTGAAAGCCGAGCTATTATGGCAGCTTTTTTTGGATACAGGGGATCCTGTGTGCTGGATGCTTTACCGGCGCACCTTTCCCCGCTGAGGCTGAGGCGGTACATATGTTCGAGACGGTCAAGGGCCTGGTGCTGCGCCAGGTCAAATATAAGGAGGCAGACCTTATCCTGACCCTCCTGTCGGCGGAGCATGGAAAGCTCACGGTGAAGGCCCGGGGCGCGCTGCGCAAGGGCAGCCGCCTGGGTGCGGCCAGCCAGGCGCTGTGCTATTCGGAATTTACCCTGTTCGGGAACCGGGGACGCTGGTCGGCCAACGAAGGGGCCACCATTGACCAGTTTCTTGGCCTGCGGGAGGATATAGCCCAACTGGCCCTGGGGGCCTATTTCGCGCAGCTTTTGGATACTGTGTGCCAGGAGGAGGTTCCGGCGGGGCCGGTGCTGTCCCTGGCGCTGAACAGCCTTTATGCCCTGAGCCGGGGGATTTACGGGCCGGAGCACGTCAAGGCGGTGCTGGAGCTGCGGCTCATGTGCCTGGAGGGGTTCCAGCCGGAGGTATCCGCCTGCGGCGTATGCGGGCGGGTGGATATGGACGAGCCAATCTTTTCTCCTTCGGCGGGTATGGCGCATTGCCGCGCCTGCGGCAGCGTTGTCTCGGGCGGGGCTGTGCCGCTGGATGAAGCGTCCCTGGCCGCTATGCGGCATATCGTGGGGGCAGAGGCTAGGAAGGAATTTTCCTTCGTCATTCCGGAGGAATCGGAAAAACGCCTGGGCCGCGCCTGCGAGCAGCTTGTCCGCACCCAGCTCGACAGGGATTTCAGCTCATTGGATTATTGGAAAAGTGTGAGATGACTATGGAC
>JAJQHT010000083.1 GCA_021199595.1 Oscillospiraceae bacterium | reverse complement strand
CTACTCCCTTAGCAGGGGAGCCCCTTCGGCCTCTTGGGTACTTCTCCAAGCCGAATTAATATATTTGTATCGGGGAACCGGCCCCGCAATGGGTATATGGCGGAGAGAGAGGGATTCGAACCCCCGGCCCCTTGCGGAGTCACTGGTTTTCAAGACCAGCTCCATAAACCACTCGGACATCTCTCCGAATGCCCGACTATCTTACCACAGGAAACGGGCGTTGTCAATCAAAAAACGCCAAAATGGCAAGAAAATTTTTCTTCCCGGGGTGTTAAAGCGGGCGGAATTATGATATGATGGCATACATGGTCAATTTACGGAGGGTAAGCTTATGATAACAGTTGAAAACCTTTCGCTGCAATATGGCAGCCAGGTATTATTTTCGGGGGCGGATCTGCAATTCGTGGCGGGGAACTGCTATGGCATTATTGGCGCGAACGGTGCGGGAAAGTCCACGTTTTTAAAGATATTGGAAGGGACGGTGGAGCCATCCAAGGGTCATGTTTACATAGACCCCAAGTGCCGGATGTCTGTGCTGCGCCAGGATCAGAGTATGTACGACGGCTACGGCGTCATCGAGACCGTCATTTTGGGAAATCCCCGGCTCTACGAGTGCGGCAAGGAAAAGGACGCCATCTATGAAAAGGAGGACTTCTCCGACGAGGACGGCCTGCGGGCGGCGGAGCTGGAGGAGGAATATGCCGAGCTTGGCGGCTGGGAGGCGGAGTCGGACGCATCCCGTCTGCTTCAGGGCCTTGGCATACCCATCGCCCTGCACGACAAGCAGATGTCCGAGCTGGAGGGACGGCAGAAGGTGAAGGTGCTGCTGGCGCAGGCGCTCTTTGGCCGCCCGGACATCATCCTGCTGGACGAGCCGACAAACAACCTTGACCTGGCCTCTACCGTGTGGCTGGAAAACTTCCTGATGGACTATGAGGGCACTGTCCTGGTGGTCAGCCATGACCGCTACTTCCTCAATAATATCTGCACCCATATCGTTGACATAGACTACGGCAAGATACGTATGTATGTGGGCAACTACGATTTCTGGTATGAGTCCAGCCAGCTCATGCAGAAGCTGATAAAAGACCAGAACAAAAAGGCGGAGCAGAAGATTCAGGAGCTGCAAGCCTTTATCGCCCGCTTCTCCGCCAACAAATCCAAATCCCGCCAGGCTACCAGCCGCCGGAAGCTGCTGGACAAAATCTCCGTGGAGCAAATGCCCGCCTCCTCCCGGCGCTATCCGTGGGTGGGCTTCAAGGCCGAGCGGGAGCCGGGGAAGGACAGGCTGTTCGTCACCAACGTCTCCAAAACCGTGGACGGGGTGAAGCTCATCAACAATGTTTCCTTTATAATGAATAAGGAGGACAAGATTGCCATTATCAGCGACAATGAAAACGCCATCACGTGCCTCTTTCAGCTTCTGGCCGGAGAGCTGGAGCCGGACGAGGGGGAAATCAAGTGGGGCGTCTCCACGACGCAGTCCTACTTCCCAAGGGACTTTGACAGCTATTTTGACGGCTGCGACCTGGAGCTGATGGACTGGATTCGCCAGTTCTCCGCCGACAAGCGGGAGAGCTATCTGCGCACGTTCCTGGGGCGGATGCTGTTCTCCGGGGACGATGTGTATAAAAAGGTCAGCGTCCTCTCCGGCGGGGAGAAAATGCGCTGCATGATTTCCAAAACCATGCTGGAGGGGGCCAACGTCCTCATGTTCGACCAGCCCACCAACCACCTGGATTTGGAGAGCATCGCGGCCCTGAACAACGGCATGGCCGCTTTCCCCTTTAATATTCTGTTCTACAGCCATGACCACCAGCTGACGGAAACGGTGGCAAACCGCATCATTGAGCTGACGCCGGAGGGCTGCATCGACAGGATGTGCACGTATGACGAGTATATGCACATGATGGGACGGGATGTCCACGAGATAGAGGAGTGAACGGAGCATTGAGTGAACTGAAAATAACGGCCTATGAGGTGCGCCCGGATGAGGAGCCATTGCTGGAGCGGCTTTCCGAGCGGCACGGTTTTATATTGCAGACGACGGATAAGCCGCTGACCATGGAAACGCTCTCTCTGGCCGAGGGGAGCGTGGGCGTCACAACGCTGGGGCAGAGCGAGATGACCGAGACGCTGTTCAAGGCCCTGGCCGCGCTCGGCGTGAAGGGCTACAGCACCCGCACGGTGGGCTATAATCATGTGGACTTAAACGGCGCGAAAAAGTACGGCGTCCAGGTCAGCAACGCAAGCTATGCGCCCAACGGCGTCGCGGATTATACGGTCATGCTCATGCTGATGAGTCTGCGGTGCTATAAGCCTGCGCTGTATCGCATCAACGTGAACGACTACTCCCTGGAGGGCCTCATGGGGCGGGAGCTTCGGAGCCTGACCGTGGGTGTGGTCGGCACAGGCCGCATCGGGCGGGCGGTCATCGAGAATCTGAGCGGCTTCGGCTGCCGGATTCTGGCCCACAGTCTCCATCCGTCGGAGGATTTAAAGAATAAGGTGACGTTCGCGGATATGGACACGCTGTATCGGGAGAGCGACATCCTCACCCTGCACACACGGCTGACAGACATCACCTATCACATGATAAACCAGCGCACTATCGCCAAAATGAAGCCGGGGATTATCCTGATAAACTGCGCGAGAGGCGAGCTGATGGACATCGAGGCCGTCACGGAGGGCATCGAGAGCCAGCGGCTTGGGGGACTGGCCCTGGACGTATTTGAAAACGAAAACGGGATATATCACCGGGACTTGAAGACCTCCATTCTGAAAAACCGGGACATGGCCTATCTGCGCCAGTTTCCAAACGTCGTCATGACGCAGCATATGGCGTTTTACACTCGGGAGGCGGTGGAGAGCATGGCCCGCTGCGGCATAGAGAGCCTCCTGGCATTTGCCGGGGGAGAGGACTGGCCCGACCGCCTGTGCTGAGGAGCCGCAAGGCATTGAAAGTACGGGAATTGTTGGAAAGTTTACGAAAATGTCAGAAAATTACAAAGAGTATACATAATGTCGTAGACGTAATTTTAAAGGCCCGGCGCTGTCCCTGTGTCAGGCAGGCTGCCCGGGCAGTATGATGAAACAGCGCAAGACATTGACGGGACGACGCTGGCGGGATTTGTTCGGGGAGAATGGAGCGCAGGGCTGTGTGAGCCGGTAAAAAAAGTTAAAATTTGTAACTTTTTTTGAAAATCAGAGAAATCGCCCATTGACTTTCCTTTGCCGGGGCTATATAATCAATAGTGAGCAAAGCCATAAATAACAAAAGTGACAACTATTAACAAAAAAGGAACACTTTGGAGTTCAGGAGGTACAGGCTCATGAAGAAACTGATTAGCTTGCTGATGGTGCTGACCTTAATGGTCGGCCTGTTTAGCTGCCTGGGCGTGACCGCTTCGGCGGACGGGGATTATGCGTTTACATTCCTCGTAACAAGCGCGGCAGGCGTGGAGACTGAGAGCAGCTACGATGATATTGCCGCCGTGCGGGACGCTTATTTGGCCGACCTGGGCGACGCGATGCTCGTGAGCGTAGACGCCGGCACGGATACCTACAGTATGTATGCCGCGGGCTATGAGCTTGCCTGGGCGGATCCGTATTCGCTGGATAACTACTTCACCGGCATTTACCCTGCCGGCGGCGTATACAGCGACGGCTCCGAATATCAGGGAACCACCTGGGTTGAGATAGGCCTGCCCGTGGGCGGCGACGATGCGGACGAGGAGGGCTATGCCCCCGTGTACTTCGTGGCCGTGGGCGGCGAGGACGATGCGGCCACCCTTGCGTCCTTTGTGGATGCAGAGGGCTATGTCGTCGCCATCGGCCCCTGGAGCGCTGCGGAAGCGGTGGAAGCTGCCGAGGACGTGGATATGTTCTGGACGGTCGTGGATGAGGAAGACCTCGCCGAGCTTGCGGCCAGCGGCTATATGATAGGGGAGACCCTGGTGGTCAACGCCGGTTCCACGGCGGACACCGTGGCCGTAGTCTCTATTGCCAGCGGCATTATCAGTCAGGAAAACCTGAATGCTGCCGCGGTTGCCGATGAAGCCACCGAGGGCGAGGAGGAAACCACGGGCGATGACGCTGCGGAAGAGGCCAACACCATCACCCTGATGATTGAGGGCTATGACTCTATCACCTGGACGGAGGGCAGCGAGGAAGAGCCTTCTGTGACCTGCGAAGCGGCGGTGGAGGCCCTGTCTCTGTATATTGGCGAAGACCTTTTGCAGACCCTGACGGAGGGAGAGGACTACGTCCTGACAAACGACGGCACGACCATTACCCTTGCCGCCGAATGGCTCGACTCCCTGTTTGCGGATGAAATTCATGAGCTGATTTCCGATGAGGCGACCCTGACCATCGTGCCGGAATATGCGGCGGCGGAGGATGAAGCCGGCGATGCCGATGC
>JAJQHT010000266.1 GCA_021199595.1 Oscillospiraceae bacterium | reverse complement strand
TCCGGGAGCTGGATTTCTCCTCGGAGGAAATCATCGGAGACCAGACGCCCTTCTGCTTCGACGCCTCCGCCAAGGACATCTATCTCATGCTAAAAACCGGCGCGCGGCTGGAAATCATTCCCTCGGAAAAGTTCATTTTCCCCGTGACGCTGATTGAATATTTAAATGAAAGGGCCATGACCTTCATTTCCTGGGTGCCGTCGGCCCTGGCGGTGGTGGCAAGGCTGCGCACCTTCCGGGATGTGCTGCCGACTACGCTGCGCCGCGTATGCTTCGTGGGGGAGGTGTTCCCCATCAAAGAGCTGGAGGTGTGGCGGGCCGCCCTGCCGGATGTGGAGTTTATAAACCTCTACGGCTCCTCGGAGCTTGCGGGGATATGCTGCCTGTACCGCATCCCCCCGGAGGGGCCTCTGCCGGAGGCGCTGCCTATCGGAAGGCCGCTGTCGAACACCCGGATATACCTCTATCGGGACGGGGCGGTGGTTTCCGACCAGGGGGAAATGCTGGCGGAGAGCCAGGCCCTGGCGGACGAATATGTGGGCGACCCGGAAAAGACCGCCCAGACCTTCATAGAGCTGGAAATTGACGGAAAAACCCGCCGCCTGCTGCGGACGGGGGACTGGGCCAGATATGACGAGGATGGAAACCTCGTGTTCATGTCCCGGGGGGACAACCAGATAAAATACAAGGGCTATCGAATCGAGCTGGGAGAGATTGAGGCGGCGGCCAACGCCCTGGATTTCATCGGCCTTGCCTGCTGCCTGTATAACCAGGAAAAGGAGCGGATCACCCTTTTCTGCACGGCCAGCGACCCCGCCCTGAAGCTCCGGGATTTGAACAAGGCCCTGGAGGGGCGGCTGCCGGATTATATGCTGCCCCGGCGGCTGGTGGTGCTGGAGGAAATGCCCCTGAACGCCAACGGCCAAATAGACCGGCCCTATCTGAAAACCCTTTTGTGAGGTGCGCTTTTATGGATAACAACCAGCTTTTGTCCCTTGCGCGGGCGTTTGAAACGCCCCTGTATGTATTCGACGCGGACGCGTTCGCCCGGCGGCTGGCGCTGGTGCGGTCGGCATTCGGCCCAGAGGTGGGGCTGTGCTATTCCATCAAGGCAAACCCCTTCCTGCTCAAATGCCTGCCCCCGACGCTTGACCATCTGGAGGTTTGCAGCCCGGGGGAGCTGACCGTCTGCGAAAACGCCGGGGCGGATTTGACCACCATCGTCTTTTCCGGCGTGAACAAGACGCTGGAAAGCGTGGAGCGGGCGATGGATGACAACGTATATATATTCACCATAGAGAGTATACTCCACGCGGAATACATCCAGCAGGCCGCCGCGGAGCGGAATAAAAAAGTACCGGCGCTCCTGCGTTTGACATCGGACAACCAGTTCGGCATGGATGAGGAGGAGCTTGTAAGGCTTGCGTCGGAGCGGGATAAATATCCAAACATAGAGTTTTCGGGCCTCCACTATTTTTCCGGCACGCTGAAAAAACGCACGACGCTGATTGGCCGGGAGCTTGACAAGCTGGACGGCCTTATCCGCCGGGTGTGGGAGGAGACAGGGCTGTCCCTGACCAAGATAGAATACGGCCCCGGCCTCTGGATAGATTACTTTGGCGAGAATCCGGACGAGGCGGAGGAAGCGCTCCTGCGGGATACCGCCCCGCTTATCCGGGCCATGGGGGAGAAATACGACCTCACGGTGGAGATGGGCCGGTTTTTCGCCGCCACCTGCGGCAGCTACCTGACCACGGTCATGGACACCAAGACCAACTGCGGATTCCGCTATGCCATCGTGGACGGGGGCCTGCACCAGATGAACTACGACGGCCAGATGAAGGGCACCCAGGTGCCGGATATGCGCCGCCTGACCGGAGGCGCGGGGGAGCCGGAGGACTGGTGCGTCTGCGGAAGTCTTTGCACGCCGAACGATGTCCTTGTCCGCCGTGTGTCCACGCCGCCCATCGAGCGCGGGGATGTGCTGGCCTTCTGCCGCACGGGAGCCTATTCCATCAACGAGGGCTTCGCATTCCTCCTGAGCCGCGACCTTCCGGCGGTGGTCATCTGCCGGGACGGCCAGCCGCCCCATATGGCCCGCGAACACATCGGACTTGACCCGCTGAATACGCCAGCGTAATATACAATAATATCCTAAAATAATCACTTAAAATGGAGGGGAATTCATGGATATTGATTATTTTTCCAACCGAGAGCTTCGGGAGATGGGCTTTAAGAGCCTGGGCAAGCGGGTGCTGATATGCCGCACCTGCAAGCTGTATCACACTGACCAGATTGAGATTGGAGACGACGTGGAGATTGACGACTTCACTGTCCTCAACGGCCACATCCGCATCGGCAATCACATCCATATCAGCTCCAACTGCGAGCTGTATAGCGGCGCGTCCCGCATTGAGATTGACGATTTCAGCGGCATCTCCTCTCACTGCTCGTTTTATGGCATCACGGACGACTATGTCGGCCCCTATATGAACAACCCCACCGTGCCGCCCCGCTTCCGCAAGCTGACGGAGGAGCCGGTGATTCTGGACAAGCACGTCCTCATCGCCACCCACTGCGTCATCCTGCCCGGCGTCCACATCGGGGAGGGCTGCTCCTTCGGAGCCATGAGCATGATTTCCAAGTCCACGGAGCCGTGGGGCGTCTATGTTGGCTGCCCCGCCAAGCGCATTAAGGAGCGTGACCGCGGCGTTCTGGAGAAGGCCGAGCAGCTCATTGCCAGTGAGGCGGGCCGGAAACGGGCGAAATAATTATTTATTCGCTAAAAACCATACTTATTCAATATTATTCTTATACTTTTGGAGGACTTATTCACTATGAAAGAAAAGGTTTTGGAAATTCTCTTGGACGTCGTTCCCGATGTGGACTTTGAAAACGAGACCGACCTGGTCGCCGGAAAGGTCATCGACTCCTTCGCCGTTGTCGCCATGGTAAACCAGCTCAACGACGACCTGGACATCGACATCCCCTCCCGTGAAATTCTGCCGGAGAATTTCTACAGCCTGGACACCATCGTGGCCCTGGTGGAGAAGTATAGCTGAGATAACTGGACAATCAACAAAGCCGCCGGAGGCGCGAAGCCTCCGGCGGCTGCTGTTATATTGTTCAGTCGAGCAAAAGCTCCCCGGCGGCGAGGGTGTAGAGTGTTTCCAGCTCCTTTGCGTCCATCAGCATGGGGACGGGGTAGAGAGGGTTGCTCTCGGCGTCGGCGAAGCGGGCCATGGCGGGGATGTCCTTCCGGCGTATGCCGGTCAGGTGCTCGGGGATGTTCATGGAGTGGTTCATCTCCTTTATCCAGTCGATGAACACGAGGCTGGCCGCCTCGTCTGAGGCGGTCTCCGGGGCTATGCCGCTGGCGCGGGACAGCCGGCCCAGCCGCTTATAGCAGCGTTCGCCGTATTGCTCCAGCACGATGGGGAGCAGCACCGCGTTTGCAAGCCCGTGGGCTATTCCGTACCGGCCGCCCAGCGAGTGCGCGACCCCGTGGACATAGCCGACGTAGGACTGCGTGAAGGCGATGCCCGCGCAGTAGGCGGCCCGCTGCATATGCTCCCGGGCCTCCACGTCCTGCCCGTTGTCATACGCCCGCTTGAGATAGGTGCGGACGAGCGTCACGGCCTCCACCGCCATGGCGCGGGTGTGTCTCGTGGTGCTGCGGCCAATATATGCCTCCACCGCGTGCGTAAGCGCGTCCATGCCGGTGGTGGCGGTCACCTGGGGCGGCAGACCCAGGGTGACATGGTAGTCCAAAACGGCGTAATGAGGGATAAGGGAGAAGTCGTTGATGGGGTACTTGTGGTGCTTCTCCGGGTCGGTTATCACGGCGGCCAGGGTGGTCTCGCTGCCGGTGCCGGCGGTCGTGGGGACGGCAATCAAATCCGGCAGCCGGTGCATGACCTTCAGCAGGCCGCGCATTTTTGTGACCGGCTGGCGCGGCTTTACGATGCGTGCGCCCGCGGCCTTGGCGCAGTCGATGGACGAGCCGCCGCCGAAGGCGATGATGGCCTGGCACCCGTCCGCGAGATACATGGCCCGGGCCTCCTCCACGTTCTGCACGGTGGGGTTGGAGACCGTCCTGTCATACAGGGAATAGGCGATGCCCGCGTCTGTCAGCGCCCCTATCAGCCCGTCCAGCAGGCCCAGCGCGGAAAGGCTGGCGTCCGTCACGATGAGCACCCGCGTCCGGCCCAGCCGCCGCAGCTCCGCCGCTGCCTCCGTTACGCTGTTCCATATCTTCGGCTCCCGATACGGCAAAATCGGCAGCACCGCCCGAAAGCAGAGCTGATACGCCCGGCAATATATTTTTTTAAGGGAATCCATGCAAATACCTCTGAAAATAGACAAAAAATCGACTGAATTTTGCTGAATATCATACCCAAAACGCAAAATTCAGACTCCTACAGCACTTGAGTGCGGCCCATTTATAGGATTTCCATTC
>JAJQHT010000218.1 GCA_021199595.1 Oscillospiraceae bacterium | reverse complement strand
AGGCGCTGCATGTAAAACAGGTAGTCGATGGCCACGGCAGCAGGCTCCGGCAGCCGCCCAACGACGTGAATCTTTTGGCCGTTCACTTCCTCCGCTTCAACGCTGCGCTGCATCTCATCCAACACAGGGTCATCGGAAAAGGCAGCGGGAAAGGTGAGGACAATGTCGCGGACAGGCGGCAGATTCTGCAAACGCCGTTCCTCGTCCGAAAGAGCGACCAGCGTTCTGGCGATGGCGGCATAGATTTTTGCGGCTGGGACCCCGGCCTCCATGCCGGGGAGGGGGATGGTCCCCTCCCGCAGCCTGGTTTTTACTGCCCGCACAAGGTGTTCTGGATCTCGCTGATAGCGTTCCTCCGCCGGTCGTCCCCCCTCATATACAACGATGGGGTCCCCGTTCGGCGGGGGCACATAGGCGGTGGTGGGCATTCCCCCGCCTTCCGCCAACCTGCGTGGGAGCAGTGGCATTGCGTCTTCTTTGGCATCTCGTAAAACGGAGACATAGCCAAAGGCGTTTCCAACGTCACACCCCAATACATCCTTCATGTCCGTTCACGCTCCCTTCCACACTCAGCTCAGGTTTTTCAGTTCGACCGTGTTTTTCACCGGCGGCTTGCCGGGCTTGGAGGGGTCCCGTGCCTCCACGGTGAGAACACCCAGCTTGTTGATACCAAGCCTGCTTTCCGTTTCCGTGCCTTGCGGCAGCCGCCCATGCTCCAATGTCACGGACATGATCTCCCGCCAATCCCGGCTGATTTGTTCACTATTGGGATTGGCGACCTTTGCTTCATAGACACGAAAGATCGAATTTTCCTGCCCGTCATAACGGGTATAAGAGGTGTCGTAGTTTCCACTGAACGGGATTTCCGTTCCGGCGGGGATATAGGTGTCGATGAACCGGATGTCTGTCCCCGTTCTGTAAAAACGGATGCCCAGATCATACGCCGTTCTCAGCTTCACCTCCCGCTCGACCACGCCGTACCTTGCCGCGCCGTAAGCGATGGCCTTGCTGGGTCTGAAGAAGATGACTTTATCCTTGTACTGCGGCAGCGCTTCACGCAGCTTCTTCTGAACCAGAGGCATCTGGCTGGCGCCGCCGGTCAACAGGACAAGGCCCGGCTGCTGCTGGGGGTGCTTCTCCAAAAACGCCTTCGTTTTCTCAACGGTCTGCATGACGAGTCCCAGAGCCTTGCTTTCAAATTCTTCACGGGTCACGTGGCAAAACACGTAATCGTCGTTGTATTCCAGCTCCGGCTCAATAGAGTTATCGCTGCTCAGCGCAATTTTCTGAGCCTCCGCCATCCGTCTCACCTTTTTTTTGCCAAGGTCGTTGAGCTTGCCGCCTATCACGGCTTCAAACTTGGAAAGGAGGAGTTCATACATGATTTCGTCAAATTCGGTGCCGCCGACCTTTGGCAGTCCGTCTGTGGCGAGAACGTCATAGTAATAGGTTTTCCCCTCAGAATCCTGTCTTCCCTTGGGATAAGCGGCGACCAGCGCCAGGTCAAAGGTTCCGCCGCCGAGGTCATAGGTGAGGACCGTCGTTTCAGCGTCAGAGTGAGCAAACTCCGCGAGATAGTCCAGCGCAGCGGCTGCCGGCTCCCGGATGGTGCCGCACACCTTGATGTGTCTGCCATCTTCCAGGGTCCCTTTTTCCACCAGCTCGATCAGGCGCTGAAGCTGTGCGAAGGTATACGTCGCCGGATAGGACAGCGAGACCTGGTTGGTCGTGATTAGAAAATCCCTCTGGAGCTTTTGGTTGGCACAGCGGACACAGTGCTGCACGACGCTTGTGACCATATCGGCACAGGCGATGGTTCTGCCATCCAGCGTGACCGTTTTGTCCAGGCGCCGTTTCAGGTTCCACTGTCGTTGATCTGAGGGGGTGGCATCTCTGGCGGATTTTCCGCAGAGCTCGCCCCGACCTTTCGACCAAAAGTACACGCTGGGAATGCCATCCTGCTGTCTTGGCGGCAGCAAATCGTGCGTATAACCGCCTGTGCGCGTAGTTTCTCCGTTCCGATCGGAGATAAAGCAAGGGAACGTGTTACAGTTGCCAAAATCTAAACCAATAATTACCTCGCGTGCCATAGAGATGCCTCCAGTTTGAAATGTTGTCTTTCATTATTCGCAGGGGAAGTGCAGCCGGACAAAATCACGCGGTTTCTCATTTGCCTGACGGATCTCTGTCTGTCCTCTTTTTGTGGGAAACGTTCATCAGCGGCTCATTCTGCTCTACATCCGGGTTTTCTCCCTGGCGATGATGGCAAGTTGCTCAATTTTTTCGCAATTTCACTTCTCCGCTTTATACAATTTTCAGTTTCATGATAACATGAGTTTCGACAAAAAACAAGAAAAATTTTGAAATTAGAAACGAAAGTAGAGAGATAATTGCGATGCCGATGTGTCTGTCAATAAAATTGTGAAAAGGTTCCTGCGGCGCAGGACCCGGAAACCGGACATTAGGGGTATTTTTCTATCATGATGATTGCTCCTCCTCCATTTGAATGGGTAGAATGGGGGCTGTCCACCCCGGTGCGTACAGGATACCACTTTTTGAATGAGGGATAAACACACCAGCGGTTCACAGGATGGGGAGTAAGGGGACGGCAAGTGTCTGCCCTTCCTGGTGCGTTTATTGTATCGCGCCTACAGGATTCGCGCAGTTTCATATCGGAAAATTTAGTCGTCTGACACCGTTTGGGGAAGATAGGGAGAAATTGTAAGGCAAAGCGCGATATAATCAGGCGGACTGCCCGGGGACGCCCTTTCCCTAAAAGGCTGCCAGACAACGCAGAAGCGTGGCAAACCCGGCGCAAAAGGAGAACCAGTTTTTGAAATGGCTTTCGATTTTATAGAAATTTATGGTTGCCAATCGTTCAAGAATCCGATATACTATAAGTGCCTCGAACTTGTTTCCGGCAAAACCGACAAAAAATGTCCGCGTCTCCCAGAGGTGATTTGTATGAGTAATTATTTCGATAACCAAACGAATTGGAGCTGGAATGTCAGCGATGGCAAAGTCACTGTGACGACTCAGCACGACCAACCCACGCCCCACTCCCACACCCTGGATGTTACGAATGTTCCCATTGGCGAGATGGCAGACCACACAGGGGAAATTATGGGAGATGCTCACCGCACCGCCTCTCACGACTACGCGACGACAGAAAGCAACGAACAGGAAGCATACGAAGAAGCGCCGTCTCACAGCTTCAGCGACCTTGAGACTGGCGCCGAAGAACAGAGCGAGACGCAGTCTCTCAGCTATGACGACCTCATGTCCGAAAGTGAATCTGGCGCTGAGGCAGACAATTCCCAGTCTGAGGACAGCGAGATGGGTATGGATATGTAAGGAAGAAAACAGGGTACGAAGAGACGGCTTCACGCCGCGATGAAATGGAGGCTCCAAATGGCGAACGACGGTTCCTACAGCGTTGATCCACGAACCGGGTCGAAAACCTTTACCGGCTCCAGCGAGATCACAAAGGGCAACCACTCCGGTATGCCCAAGAGGGACAGTTCCTATGAGAAAACCGACGAGCGCGGTCACATTCAGATGTCCGCCCTTGGCGGCACCAACGGCAGAGAAAATATCGCGCCGCAATCCAAAGACCTCAACCACGGTGCATATCTCAGCATGGAGCGGGGCGAGCGGGCGGCGCTCAAGGACGGGGCGACGATCCAGTCTGAAAAAACCGCCTATGTCAGCAACCAGCCCGGACAGCGCCCGGATGCGTTCATGGTCAACGATACCGTCACCTACCCCGACGGCCAAACGCAGAATATCCACCTGTCTTTTTCAAATTTGACAAACGAGGAGCAGGAAAGCATGAACCAGGCGTCTCTGGAACAGGCGTCCGACCTGTTTGATTCCCAGCCGAATCCCGGTGATGGCCTGAGAGACTCCATGTCGCCGGAAGAGTATTCCGCCCTGATGGAGGAAACCGACGCCGAGCTGCCTACGGTCAGCCAGGAATACGACGAAGCGGTCTCTCTCAGTTATGACGACCTCATGTCTGAGAGCGAGCCTTCCGCTGCGATGGACGGCGCGGACAATGCCCAGTCTGAGGACGGCGGTATGGATATGTGAGGTGAAAACAGATGACAGCACCAAATGAAACCATATTACACGGATATTCCGTCACAGAAGGGGAATTTTATCCCACAAATGCCCAACCGCGGCTGTATTTCCGCGACCAAAAGACCAAAAAAACGTTTTCCATAGACGAACCCTCTGTGTTTCAGAATCTCCTGCTGCTCGGCGGCTCCGGCAGCGGAAAGACGAACATCATGAATCAAATCGTCGCGCAGGTCTTGGAGTGGAACCGCACAGGCGCGTGGGACGGCGTCAGTCTGATTTTCGACACAAAGGGAGACTACATCTCCCACAACCACTTTTTCAAGTCCGGCGATTACATCATCGGCAACGACAGACGCTATCGCAGCCGCAGTGTGGTGTGGAA
>JAJQHT010000147.1 GCA_021199595.1 Oscillospiraceae bacterium | reverse complement strand
GTCTCGCCCACCGGCACCATTTCCAGCGCGGCGAAGTGGAAGTCGTATTTATTGTCGTTCATGGCAAGGCTCTGATGGGGGCCGGAGGTCACGTCGATGTCCACCGTGATGTCCGGGTATTTGGCGGCGAACGCGGCGAGGGCCTCCGCCAGCACCGCGCTGGAGGTGGTGAGGCTCGTGACGGCCAGATGCCCCGCCTTGCCCTGCTGGTCTTGCCGGAACTGAAACACCGCCTTGTCCGCCAGCTCCACAATCTCCGCCGCCGCCGGGAGGAACCGCCGCCCCGCCTCTGTCAGCTCTACCTGATGGCGGGTGCGGAGAAACAGCTTTCCCCCCAGCTGCTTTTCCAGCTCCACAATATGATGGCTTATCAGCGGCTGCGTCACCCCGGAACGCCGTGCGGCCTCCGTGAAGTTTAAGGTCTGCGCCACGGATATGAAATAGCGAAGCTGTGTGATGTCCATAGAAGATACCCTCCGGAATGTGTTGTGATAAAATATGTTTATTATGGAAAAAATATTTTTTATCTTACCATTGACAGGCGAATTTGTAAAGTGTATAGTAGGATTAAAGTGACGTGAATGTATATATTTTGTCATTCCGATGATTCGGAGGTGAGTTATGGCAGAGCAGCGAGCGCGGGAACACGACAACGATGTGGAGATTGGCCCCCTGGGAAAGGAGGGGGACAAGCTCATGAACTCCATCCAGGCGGGAAACATGGTGGCCGTCGTTTCCGGCATGGAAATCATGTATACCTTTCTTTATAGAGGCCGGTATCAGTGCTTCATTCACAAGATGGACGCGGAGGAGGGCCGACATAAGGACTGGGAGATAAACGAGCGCAACACGGCCATGCTGAAAAATCTTCCGGCGGCGGCGGATTATCTTTTTGAGATAAAATTCAAGCCCCACATGGACATGATGGGCGTCATGGTGGCGGCGGAGACCGGCATCATCCGCCTGATGGATATGCTGGGGACGCTTCCGGCGGAGGACATGGATTTTATGGCCCCATATGAGGAACAAGACAAGGAGGAACACGAATGAAAACATACCGCTTTTACTGCCGGAGCACCCGGCAGGGCTTTACCGAGTGGGCGGTGGCCATGGAGGACGGTCAGGAGGTCTCTCGCATAGACCGGGACGTCCACATGGAGACGGTACGCCAGTTCCGGGAGCGGGTCGCGCAGGAGCTGGAGGCCCAGGGCTATACCCCGGCCCCCGGCCAGTACACGCTGTAAGGGGGGAGAGCTTATGAATTACATATCCGTGCTGATTCAAAACATCGCCGGGCCTATGGGCCGGGTGCTTATCGGCAAGACCCCGGAGGGAACCTGGACGTTCCCCACCGGCCGCCAGCGCACCAATGAGACCGCGCAGGAGGCCTGCCAGCGCATCGCGTGGGAGACCCTTGGCATCAAGGTGAGCGTCGGCAAATGCACCATGGTGGGCCACAAGCGCCCCGAGGACGGCTATTCCGAGCATATCCTCAACGGCAACATCACCCACAACACCAACACCAGATGCGACTACCACAACTATTACGAGGCCGTGAACACCTGGCAGACCCAGCCGAAGAGCGACATCAACACCGAGATGTGCTGGGTGCATCCCTCGGAGCTGGGGCAGTACGACTTTGACGGGGACGACAAGAGCTTCATGGCGAAGTACGACCCATGGATTAACGGCCGCTCTATCCCCGATGTGAGAATGTATTGAGAGGGGAGAGCGACATGAAAAAGTATATCTATGAGGCGGCGAAGACCCAGCGGGAAAAGCCCACCGAGCCGAACTATCTGTTCTGCGCCCCGGCCCAGACCGCCGTTGTCGCGGCCAATGAGGCGGAGGCCAAGGCCCTGGCGGAGAAGAGCTTCCGGGACGAGTTTCACGGCACCGGGGTGCTTCTTGGCGAGGCGAAGCTTGTGGCGTCCTATGACCTGGCCGTGGATTGGAGCTATGGCTATGACGACCAGCGCCGCAGCGGCCCGACAGGCGGAATCGGCGACCTGGTCGGGAACAACGTGATTCGATGAGGAGAGGGAGATATGGAGCTTACTAAAAAATATATTCTGCATCTGCCGGAGGGCCTTGTCACCATGACGAAGGAGGAGCTTTTCGCCAAGGTGAAGGAGGCGGTGAAAGACCATCCCAGCGAGCATATTAACGCCTTCCGCATCTGGTATGAGAGCTTTGAGGGCTGCGGTATGCCCCCTACGGACGTGTATGAGTGCATTATCGAGGCCATCCGCTCCATGCCGGAGGACTGGCAGGACATCGGCCCTATGCGCTGGGAGCGCTACGGCGTGGTGAACCCCAGCTTCCTGAACCTGCATTATGCCCAGGCCCAGAAGCGGGCGGACGCCCCCGGCGGCCCGGTGGAAATGCTTCAGCACCAGTTCCACATGGGCAAGCACTACCAGGGGCCGGACGGACGGGTGTTCTGGATTCCCGTTATTGAGGATTTTGATATGCGCTGCTTTGAGCGCAAGGATGGCAAGTATGTCGGAACGATGGTGGAGATTGACCCCCGCTCCGAGTATGCCCGCCAGATGGTAGAAGTAAAGTAAGGAGGAGATGTGAATGGCTGAACAAGTTTCCATGCGTTCCGTCAGCAAGGACGAGCGCATTACCCACAGCGTATGTGTGGGCGGCCCCATGACCCTGCATACCTATAACGGCGTTATCCGCCGTGTTCGTCCCATCGTCCTGACGGACGACGACCCCGCGGGCTGGGTCATCAAGGCCCGGGGCAAACAATATACACCCCAGCGCAAGACCACCATGTCCCTGCTGGGCTATTGCGAGCGGGATAAGACCTATGCCTATGACCGGCTGAAATACCCCATGATTCGGGAGGACTTTGTAGAGACCCCGGACGGCAAGAACCGCAACACGGAAAACCGCGGCAAATCCGGCTATCGCCGCGCCTCCTGGGATGAGGCTCTGAGCCTTGTAGCCCGTGAGATAAAGCGTCTGCAAAAGACCTATGGCAAGGAGACCATCACCGCCTGCACCTCCTCCCACCACAGCTGGGGCCTGGTTGGCTACAAGATTTCCCTGTTCAAGCGGTTTTTCTCCATGATGGGCTACACCCGCATCGCAGATAACCCGGATTCCTGGGAGGGCTTCCATTGGGGCACGCCCCATTCCTACGGCTACTATTGGCGTCTGGGCGGCCCGGAACCCTATGATATGCTGGAAATGGCCATGCAGAACGCTGAGACCATCATCTGCTGGTCTACCGACCCGGACACCAGCCGCGGCGGCTATTCCGCCCAGGAATCCGCCCTCTGGCGCTGGTGGATGAAGGAGATGGGCATCGAGTTTATCTACATCGACCCCTTCAACAACTATACCTCCGTGAAGCAGGCCGACAAATGGATAGGCCCCCGCATGGGCACGGATTCCGCCATCCTGGAGGCCATTGCCTATGTGTGGATTACCGAGGGTACCTACGATAAGGAATACGTAAAGCAGCACGGCCACCGCTTCAAGGAGTTTGAAGACCATATCCTCGGCCTCGGCCCGGACGGCACCCCCAAGACCCCCAAGTGGGCGGAGGAGCTGTCCCTGGTTCCGGCTATGGACATCAAGGCCATTGCCCGGCGCTGGGCCAGCACCGTCACCACCGGCGGCTCCGGTATGCGCGGCGGCTTCGGCGGCGCGTGCCGCCACTCCAACGGCACGGAGTACGCCCGTCTGATGACCCTGCTGTTCGCCATGCAGGGCATGGGCAAGCCGGGCCGCGCCTTCTGGTCTCCCGCCTGCGGCGGCCCCATGAACTATAACTTCTGGTTCGGCGGCTATTCCGACCCGCTTTCCTCTATCGCCGGTGCGCCCATCTGCGACGACGTGCCCGTGAACTCCGTGGAGCAGGTGCTGTACCGCCCCAATCTGCCGGACGCCATCCTGGACGGCCACTATGAGTGGTACGGCGAGGGCTTCTGCGGCGGCGGCGTGGATCAGGAATTTACCCGCCATGTATACCCCGCCCCCGGCTATAACAAGGTTCACTGCTTCTGGCGCTACGGCGGCTCCTTCTTCGGCACCATGCTGGACACTAACAAATGGGCCAAGATGTATAAAAGTCCGGAGCTGGAGTTCGTCATTAACCAGGACATCTTCATGACCCCGGAGACCCGTCATGCGGACGTTATCCTGCCCGCCTGCTCCAACCTGGAGCGCGTGGACATCGGCGAGGTGGGCAACTCCGGCAACGGCGGCTATTGCTCCCACTCTCAGACCGGCAACTCCTGGCAGGTCATCGTCTATCAGGACAAGGCCATCGAGCCTCTGTGGGATTCCCGCTCCGACTTCTGGATCTTCTCCCAGGTGGCGGCCCGTCTCGGCTGGGGCGAGCGCTTCACCGAGGGCCGGACGGAGGAGGAATGGGCCAAGCGCTTCTGGCAGTTCTCCGACCTGCCCAAGCACATCTCCTGGGAGGACTTCAAGAAGAAGGGCTACTATATCCCGCCCGTCTCCTA
>JAJQHT010000155.1 GCA_021199595.1 Oscillospiraceae bacterium | reverse complement strand
CTGGAGGCCTATGATTACCGGCTGGCGGAGCTGACAAGAACCATCCAGCCCAGTAAAAAAAGAAGGTAAACACGCATGACAAACCCGACCTTTCTGTTAAAGCGGATGAAAAGCACCAATTACCGGGGCTTTATCGACTCCGCGAAGAGAATCAGCAAAATAAACCACAGGCCCTGGCCCGTCAATCTGGCGGACTGCCTGCTGTGCACCGCCAAATACGGCTCCGGCCATGTGGACTATGAGACCTTTGAAATGTATAACATGACGGCGGCGGAGCGTGCAAACGTCCTGACCATTGGCAAAAACAGCGAGCTTGTCAAGCGTCTCAACGACCCGACCAAGACATTTTATTTTGACGACAAGGCGGCGTTTGATGAACGCTTCAACCAATACCTCAAGCGCGATTGGTTTTGCCTAAAAGGCCACAGCTATGAGGAGTTCGCCCAGTTTTTGCAGGGCCGGGAAAAGATTATCGCAAAACCCCTGGATCAGAGCTGCGGCCGGGGCGTGGACGTCTATTATATGGCGGAGCAGGAGCCGAAGGCGCTGTATGACCGGCTGATGGCGGAAAAGGCGTATCTTATCGAGGAGGTAGTGACCCAGTGCGACGCTATGGCCGCGCTGTGCCCATCCTCTGTCAACACCGTCCGACTCGTTACTATCCTCAACGGCGATGATGTCAGCATCGTGGCCGGCTTCGTGAGAATGGGCCGGGGCGATTCCGTGGTGGATAACTTCAACCACGGCGGCTTGTCCGCGATTGCAGACACCAGCCGGGGCGTCCTGGTCACGGAGGGCTTTGACAAATATCGGAACTCCTTCTCGAACCATCCCGACACAGGGACGGCCATCAAGGGCTTCCGCATCCCCATGTGGGAGGAGTCAAAGGCTCTGGTGACGGAGGCGGCCAGGGTAGTGCCGGAGGTTCGCTATGTGGGCTGGGACGTCGCCATAAGCAGGGACAGCGGCCCGCTGCTCATAGAGGGGAACAACTTCCCCGGGCAGGATGCCGGTCAATACCCCAAGCTGAATCTGGGAACCTACAGCGTCATGCTGTCCGCAATTCAATAAACGCGCGCGCGGAGAGGGCTGTATCAGAACGAGGCGTTTTGATATGGCCCCTCCTTTTGCGCGGCGGTGAGGATGGAGATTTTTCGGGCATATAGAAGGGAGCATTTTTATGCGGGCTGCGGTGCTGGCTTATGGATACAATGGAGGAAAGGACTGGACGGTGCTCAAAACGGCGTGCGCCCGGCTGGGGCTTCGGCTGCGGCGGGTGCGGCAGGAGGAGCTGGGGCAGCCGGTGGGGGCGTTTTTTGGGCTTTCGGCCTATCGGGCGGAGCCGGAGCCGCAGGATTCCCTTCCCGGCAGGATGCTTGTCATGGGCGGCCTGACCGGGCCGCAGATGGACGCCTTCCTGTCCGCGCTGAAAACCGCCCGCGCGGGCGAGAGCCTGAAGGCGATCCTTACAGAGCATAACGCCGCCTGGGACGGGAACACCCTCTATCACGCCCTGGCCCAGGAGCAGCAGGAAATGGAAGCAAAAAGCGCGCCGTGACCGGGCGCGCTTTTTACGTTTATCGGGCTTGCAGAAAGGATGCTTTCCACTGTGTCCACATCCGCTCCTCCCGGGCCTGCGCGGTCAGGCGGGCGATGGCGGCGGAGGCGCGGGGGCCGTCCTCCGCCGATTCCCCGGCGAGCTGGGTCAGGGCGGGGAGACTGTCGGTTCCCAGAGATTCCAGATATTCCACGTCCACCGTCTCCAGTTGGCCGGCGAGATAGGCGTTTACGTTATATCTGGCGGTGAGACCGGCGGGGTTTGCCAGACACAGCAGACACCAGCTTATCAGGGCGATGGTTCCCACCGTTTTGAAAAAGGGGAACCCGGGCCTTGCGAGCTTATACCCGGCGGCCAGCAGGCCAATCAGGGTGACAGCCATGACAAACAGGGTAGTCAGCCGGAGAACGGACAGGCCATAGGCCAGAATATAAAGCTGCATCCGCCGGGCGGCGGAGAGAAGAATGACGGCGGTGCAGGCCAGCAGCAGGGCGAGAGCGGCCCGCAGCACCTGTCCGCCCCGGACTTCAAAGCAGCGCCTGTCCGTTCCCGCCAGGCACAGGGTCAGATTGATGGCCGCCACCGCCGCCAGCTGGAAGAAGCCGGAGCGGGCATAGGCCGCCCAGCCCCCGGCCATGACCGCCGCCTCTCGGCCCCCGAACAGGAATTGTATTTGTATGGCACAAAATAGAATATATACAATATCCAGCAGCACTGCCCCCGTCAGCAGAGAGGGAACCAGTCTGGTTCTGTCCAGCTCCCGGACGGGAGCGGCTACTGAGGCGTCCGCAGGCTTTTGGAGGAAGTACAGGCCGGAGGAGATGAACAGGGCCAAAATTGCGATGCGAAGAATTTTCATGGCCAGCGGCCCGGTGTTCCATTCCAGATGGATGTCCACAAGGCTTTCAAAGACCGGGTCGGCGGAGGACAGGAGCCATATGACCAGTCCCACCACCGGCAGGGCTATCACCACTGCCAGCACACCCCGCCCGATCCGGCCCCAGCGGGCCTTTCCCACCTGCCGAAGCAGCCGAAAGGGGGCGTTTATCTCCGAGCAAAGGGCCAGGAGGGTCAGGTGTATGGTATCGAACACCGCCATGAGCTGCCCTGGCCTGTATCTGCACTGGCCGGAGAGGGCGAAGGTGGCTATGGCCGCTGTCGCCAAAATCACGAAGCAGTTGAACAGGGCCAGGCTGGGCAGACTATACAGGGCGGCGCACAGGGCCAAAACCAGGCTGGCCCCCGTCAGCAGTACCGCCCCCGGCGACCAGCAGGCCCGGCTGCCCAGCATCAGCAGCACGGCGGCGAAGTGGGCCGCCACCAGGACGAAAATCCCCAGCCCCGGCCCGTATATCCCCCAGTTGGCCGGGGCGAAGCCGGCCCAGAAGAGCCAGGCCAGCCCCAGGGCGCACAGAGGCGCAGCCAATACCCGCCAGGTGACGGGGTCATCCCGGGGGATGGGGGCGGCAGATTCATTCATCGTTTCCATCCTCCCGGTATTCCAGAATATCTCCCGGCTGGCAGCCCAGGGCCTTGCAGATGGCATCCAGGGTAGTAAAGCGCACTGCCTTGGCCTTGCCGGTTTTTAATACGGACAGGTTCGCCATGGTCAGGCCAACCGCCTCCGAGAGCTGAGTCAGGCTCATGTGCCGCTTTGCCAGCATTACGTCTAAATTTACGACAATCATGATTTGCACCTCATATGGTCAGGTCGTTTTCGTCCTGGATGGCGGCGGCCTTGCGTGTCAGATGACTCAGTGCGGCGGCGGCCACGGCGATGGCGGCTCCCATGCCGATGACGGCCAGCAGCAGGAGAAACAGCCCCGGCGGCATGGCTCCCAGGCACAGAAGAAACACCAGCCCCGCAAGGCAGGCGACAGTGTCCTCCAGGGCCAGACGGCTGATGATTTTCAGCCGCCGGGCATTTTCGGCGCAGAAGCTGTTGTCCCTGCCAATTTCCCCAAAAACTTTCCAGGCGTGCCATAGGGCCATCACTACCGGCACCATGGCGGCCCAGAAGCAGATAAGCCCCGGCCATTGCAGCCAGGCCAGGGTCGGTTCCATCCAGGCCGCCTCCTCCGCCATCAGGGGCGCAACAAAAAAGGCCAGCACCCCGCAGCCGCACCATCCGAGTACTGTCAGCACCCGCAGACAGCGGGCCAGTTTGCGTTGCTTTGTCATATGAATCACCTCATGGTTGAGTTTTTGTTCCGGAACACCTGCAGGATAGCATAGATATTATCGAAAGTCAAGAAATATTTATCGAAAAACAATAAATACATTCTGCGGCCCTCCACATATATTCGACAATCTCCGCATAGAATGGTCTGACTATATCACGGGAGGGGATAGACTATGCTGTGCCGGTTTTCGGAATTTCGATATAAAGAGGTGATAAACGTCCGCACGGGCACTCGGCTGGGGTATGTGTGCGACGCGGAGTTTGACGCCCCGGAGGGGCGTATTACGGCCCTGATTGTCCCGGGGAAGGCCCGGTATTTCGGCCTGGTGGGACGGGAGGACGACTATGTGCTGCCCTGGGAGTGCATCAGCCGTATCGGGGACGACATCATCCTGGTGGAGTCCGACCACGCCATCCGACGAGGCAAGCGGCCAAAAAAGCCCTGGTTTCAGTGAGCAGAGGGAAAAAACGCCTGAAAGCATTGAAAAATCTATAAAAAAGGCTTGCAAAGCCGGGGCCTGTCTGGTATAATACCATGGCTTGCTAATTACGCACGAACGCCGACGCGCGGCCCGGTTCCGTTTGGATGGCCGTAAGGATGAAGCGTTCGGAGGGTAAAACTGAATAAAAAAAGGAGGATACAACGTAATGGCAGTAGTTTCTATGAAGCAGCTCCTGGAGGCCGGCGTGCATTTCGGGCATCAGACCCGCCGCTGGAACCCCAAGATGGCCGAGTACATCTATATGG
>JAJQHT010000070.1 GCA_021199595.1 Oscillospiraceae bacterium | reverse complement strand
CCCGGCTCGTGAATCTCGAAAGCGGCATATTAGAGCACGGCGACCCGGCGGCGCTTCGGGAAAAAACAGGCTTGGACAGCCAGGGAATTGCCCGGGCTGTGAGGGAGATGCTGGATGGAAAAGACAAGACTTGACCAGCGGGTGTACGACCTGGGCCTGGCGGAGAGCCGGGAGCGGGCCAAGGCCCTTATCATGGCGGGGCAGGTATATGTGGACGGCCAGCGCCAGCTGAAGCCGGGCGCGGCGGTTACGGAGACGGCGGATGTCCAGCTTCGAGGGGAGAAGCTCCCCTATGTCAGCCGGGGCGGCCTGAAGCTGGAAAAGGCGCTGAACGAATTTCAAATTGACCCGGCGGGATTTATCTGCGTGGACTGCGGGGCCTCCACCGGAGGGTTCACAGACTGCCTTTTGCAGCGGGGGGCGAAGCACGTTTTTGCCGTGGACGTGGGCTATGGCCAGCTCGCCTGGGCCTTGCGCCAGGATGAGCGTGTCACGGTGATGGAGCGCACCAACGCCCGGAACCTTACGCCGGATATGTTCCCCGGCCCTGCGAATATGGCGGTGATGGATATGTCATTCATCTCTCTGCGGCTGGTGCTGCCGGCGGTGCGGGAGCTTCTGACGCCGGCGGGGCAGGTGGTATGCCTTGTAAAGCCTCAGTTTGAGGCGGGACGGGAGCTGGTCGGGAAAAAGGGTGTTGTCCGTGACCCGGCGGTACACCGGCAGGTGCTGGAAACTTTTATAGCAGAGGCCGCAGCCATTGGGTTTGTTCTCCGGGGACTGACATTTTCCCCTGTGCGGGGGCCGGAGGGGAATATCGAATATCTGGCCTGGCTTGGGAAAGAGGGCAGCGCCATAGAAGCGGACTGCGAGGATATTGTGCGCCAATCCCATGAGGCGCTGGACAGATAAAATAACGGACGGGAGTGAGCAGGTTGAAGCGTATTGTGTTATGCCCCAATGTTCAGCGGGACGCGGATTTTTCCTGCACCCTGCGTGCTAAGACCATGCTGGAGGAGGCCGGCTGTCAGGTGACGGTCAGCCCTCTCTATGGGGAGGAGAACGGTCTCTTTCCGCCAATACCCCTGGGGGAGGCGCTGGAAGGAGCTGATCTTCTCGTCACCCTGGGCGGGGACGGGACGATCCTGCGCATCGCGCCCCTCATCATGGAGCATATGGTGCCGCTGGTGGGGGTGAATCTGGGCCACAAGGGCTTTCTGGCGGAGCTGGACGGAGAGAGCATTGAGCTGCTGCTCCAGGCGGCGGCGGGCCGGTTCGAGCTGGTGCCCCGCATGATGCTGGATGTGGAGATTCGCCGGGGCGGCGAGACCGTCTTTTCGGATACCGGCCTGAATGAAGCGGTGGTCTCCGGCGTGGTGCAGAATATCCGCCTGGCCGCGCTGGGGGATGGACAGCAAATACTGGATTTTTCTGGGGACGGCATTATTGTTTCCTCTCCCACGGGTTCCACAGCCTATTCCATGTCCGCCGGAGGACCGCTGGTGGAGCCGGGGGCGGAGACCATTATCCTGACCCCCATCTGCGCGCATATGCTGGCCGCCCGCTCTTTTGTCCTGACGCCGGAGCGCGTGGTGACGGTGATACCCTCTGACCTGGGGCCGGAGCGCCGGGGCATTTTGTCCGTGGATGGTCGTGGCATGACCGACCTGCAATGCGGCGACCAAATCATAGTGAGAAAATCGGCTCACAAGCTGCTGATGGCCGATTTGGGTACGAAGAGCTTTTACGAGACAGCATTTGAAAAATTGGGAGGAAGGACATGAAAAGTGCCAGGCAGGGCGTCATTCTGGAAATCATAGCCGAGGAGGACATCGAGACCCAGGGCCAGCTTTTGGAGGCGCTGGAGCGCCGCGGTGTGAAAAGCACCCAGGCCACCATATCCCGCGACATCAAGGAGCTGCGGCTGATTAAGGAGGTTTCCTCCGAGGGGCGCTACCGCTATGCCCCGGCGGGGCAGGACGAAGCGTCTGACGAGGCCCGCCGCATGGAGGAGATATTCCGGGAAGGGTGCATCGGCTTTGACCATGCGCTTCACACAGTTGTCATCAAAACGCTGCCGGGGCTGGCCTCCGCCGTTTGCGGCGCAGTGGACGCCATGGGAGAGGACGCCGTCCTCGGTACTGTGGCGGGAGACGATACCGGCATCCTCATCATGCGCAATGCGGCGTCCGCGGAGCGGCTTTGCACCCAGCTTCGCCGGGCCTACCATCGGTAAGAGGCTTCGCCATGCTCAAAAGTCTCCACATTGAAAATATCGCGGTGGTGGAGCGGGCCGACGTGGAGTTCCGCGAGGGGCTGAACGTGCTGACCGGCGAGACCGGAGCGGGAAAATCCATCATTATAGACGCGCTTTATGCCGTCACCGGGGGCCGCACAAGCCGGGAGCTGGTGCGCACCGGAGCGGATAAGTGCTTGGCTGCCGCTGTGTTTGACGCGGCGGGAGCAGAGGATTGGTGTGCGGAAAACGGCGTCGAGCCGGAGGAGGACACGCTTATCATCCAGCGCAGTGTTTCCGCCGACGGACGCGGCGCCTGCCGCGTGAACGGCGTGCCGGTGACAGCTGCCCAGCTCCGCCAGCTTGGCGGGTATCTCGTGGATATTCATGGCCAGAATGATGGCCGTCAGCTGCTGGATGAGAGCCGCCACATTGATTACCTTGACTCCTTTTCCGGCGCGGAAAAGGAGCTGACCGACTATCGGGCGGCATACGCCGCTTTCCAGGAGAACGAACGGGAAATTTCCCGTCTCTCTCTGGACGACGATACGCGCCGCCGTCTGGCGGAAAGCCTTGCCTATCGGGTGCAGGAGCTGGAAAAGGCCTCCCTGAAAGCGGGGGAAGAGGCGGAGCTGGAAAGCCGCTCCGCCCTGCTGCGAAACGGCGAAAAGCTCCGGGAGGCGACAGAGGGGGCCTTTGCCGCCCTCTATGGAGATGAAAGCTCCGCCGTCACCCTGGCAGGACAGGCGCGGGGCTGGCTTGCCCGCGCGCGGGGCTGGAGTCAGGAGCTGGCGGCGGCGGACGATGCGCTCCAGGAGGCCGTCAGTCTGCTGGAGGATGCCGCCGAGCGGGTGCGCGACGTTCGGGACGGCCTGGATTTCTCTCCGACGGAGTTTGACCGGGTGGAGGGCCGTCTGGCCGAGCTGCGAAGGCTGGAACGGAAGTTTTCCGCTGTGGACGAGGCGGGGCTTATCGCCCTGTATCAGGAATCCTCCGAGCGTCTCGCGGAAATCGAATACAGCGGTGAGGCATTGGAAAAGCTCTATAAAAAGCGGGATGAGCTGAAGGCTGCCTGCATTGCCGCCGCGAAGAAGCTGACCCAGGCACGCGTCCGGGCGGGGAAGGAGCTTGCCGAGCGCGTGGAGCAGGAGCTGAAAGAGCTTTCCATGCCCTCCGCCCGGTTTGAGACCAGCGTGGAGCCGCTTTCCGGCGACCCCGGCTTCGGGCCGAAGGGCGCGGACAGCGTCTGCTTTCGCATGAGCGCCAACGCGGGGGAGAAGCCGGGCCGCATCGCCAAAATCGCCTCCGGCGGTGAGCTGAGCCGCATCATGCTGGCGCTGAAAACCGTTTTTGGAGAGAACGACCCGGTTCCCACAGCGGTGTTCGACGAGATAGACACCGGCGTCTCCGGCGTGGCGGCCAGCCGGGTAGGGGAGAAGCTGGCTCGCATGGGCCGGGACAGGCAGGTGCTTTGTATCAGCCATCTGCCCCAGATAGCGGCCATGGCGGACGCACAATACTGCATCGAGAAGCGGGAGACTAAGGGCCGCACATATACTACCGTGGAGGAGCTGGACGGCGATGGCCGGGCGAGAGAGCTTGCCCGCCTCATCGGTGGAGATAACATTACAGACAGCACCCTGTCCGCTGCGGCGGAGCAGCTTCGGGCGGCGGGGAAAATAAAGGAGACCATGCCATGAAACAGGGACTGCGCCGCCTCATGGACAGCCGTCAGCTTTGGCCGCCCAACGAAAAATAGTATAAGCTGAATAAAGAAACCTTATTAATTCATCAATAATCTTTATATAAGAACGAGGAGAGAACGACCAATGACACTATATGACGAGCTGGTTGCCCGCGGCCTGGTGGCCCAGGTGACGGACGAGCCGGAAATCAAGGAGCTTATCAACAACGGCAAGGCTATTTTCTATATCGGCTTTGACTGCACGGCGGACAGCCTGACGGCGGGGCATTTCGTGGCCCTGACGCTGATGCGCCGGATGCAGCTTGCGGGCAACAAGCCCATTGCCCTGATTGGCGGCGGCACCACCATGATTGGCGACCCCTCCGGCCGGACGGATATGCGCAAGATGCTGACTAAAGAGACCATCGACTATAACGCGGAGTGCTTCCGCCGCCAGATGGCAAAATTCATCGACTTCGGGGACGGCCCCAGCCAGGCTATGATGCTCAATAACGCCGACTGGCTGCTGAATCTGAACTATTTGGAGATGCTGCGGGAGGTAGGGGCCTGCTTCTCCGTG
>JAJQHT010000294.1 GCA_021199595.1 Oscillospiraceae bacterium | reverse complement strand
GATGTATTCCATGTATGCCGAGCGCCGGGGCTGGCAGGTGCGCCTCGCGAATATGAACGACACCGACCTCGGCGGCATCAAGGAGGCCAGCTTTATCATCGAGGGAGAGGGGGCCTATTCCCGCCTGAAATTCGAGAGCGGCGTCCACCGTGTCCAGCGCGTGCCGGAGACGGAGACCCAGGGCCGGGTGCATACCTCCACGGCTACGGTGGCCGTCCTGCCGGAGCTGGACGAGGTGGAGTTTCAGCTGGATATGTCCCAGATACGCATAGACGTGTTTCGCTCCTCCGGGGCCGGGGGCCAGAAGGTAAACAAAACAGAGACAGCTATCCGCGTCACTCATCTTCCCACCAACACCGTGGTGGAGTGTCAGGACGAGCGCAGCCAGTATAAAAACAAGGCCCGCGCCCTGTCCATCCTGGCCTCCCGCCTCGCGGAGGCGGAGCGGCAGAAGCAGGCGGACGAGCGGGCCGACGCCCGCCGCCACCAGATAGGCACCGGGATGCGCAACGAGCGGATACGAACCTATAATTTCCCCCAGGGCCGGGTGACTGACCACCGTATTGGCCTTACATTATATAAAATAGACAGCATTATGAACGGGGATTTGGACGAGCTGATAGACGCGCTTATCACCGCCGACCAGGCGGAGCGGCTGCGCCAGGAGGGATGAAGCTGTGAAAACTGGGATATTCAGAGAGAATATAGCCCCCGCCGCTGAAATCATCCAGGCCGGCGGCCTGGTGGCCGTGCCGACGGAGACGGTGTATGGCCTTGCGGCAAACGGGCTGGACGAGGAAGCGGTGGAAAAGCTGTACGCCGTGAAGGGCCGCCCGGCGGCCAAGCCTATGAGCCTGATGGTGCCGGACGCTTCGGCTCTTGCCCGCTGGGGCAGGAATATTCCCCGGGGGGCCTATGTGCTGGCGGAGGCGTTCTGGCCGGGGCCGCTGACTATTGTGGTGGAGGCGGGGGAGGACATCCCCTCCATCGTCACTGCCGGAGGACATACGGTGGGCCTGCGCTGCCCGGACAGCGAAAAGACGCTGGCCCTGCTGCGCGCCTGTGGCCTGCCCCTGGCCGCCCCCTCGGCCAATCCCTCCGGCCAGCCAAGCCCCAAAACGGCGGCGCAGGTGCTGGAGTATTTCCAGGGCCGGATAGACGCCGTGATTGACGGCGGCCCCTGCGGCATCGGGCGGGAGAGTACGGTGATCGACCTGACGGTCACACCCTATCAAATCCTGCGCCAGGGAGCCTTGCCGGAGCGGGAAATTGAACGGGCGCTTATCACGTCCCTGAAGGTCGTGGGCGTGACCGGTGGCACGGGGGCGGGCAAGACCACCGCCCTGGACGCCCTGCGGGATATGGGCGCTCTTGTCATCGACGCGGATAAGGTGTATTATGACCTGTGCGAGAGCTGCGCCCCCATGCTGGAAAAGATAAACGCCCGGTTCCCCGGCGCGGTGGAAAACGGGGTGTTGCAGCGGAAAAAGCTGGGGAGCGTCGTGTTTTCTGACCCACAGGCCCTGGGCGATTTGCGGAGCATTACGGACGCCTATGTGGTCTCCGCCATCGACCATATGCTTGCCTGTCACGCCGCCGCCGGGGGGCAATACGGGGCGGTGGACGCCATAAATGTGCTGGACACCGGCCTGCGGGATGACTGCGTTGCCACCGTGGGGGTGCTGGCCCCGGCGGAAACGCGCATTGCCCGCCTGATGGAGCGGGAGGGCATCACCGCCGAGTACGCCGCCCAGCGCATCTCCGCCCAGCGGCCTGACAGCTACTACATCGAAAACTGCACCCACATTCTCACAAACGACGGCAGCCGGGAGGATTTCCGGCGCGCCTGCGATAAATTGTTTAAACAGATTTTGGAGGAATCATAACATGGATGAGATAAAAGACAAGCTGTTCTATCAGCAGAAAAACGGCTATGATCTGCTGGACGCGCAGGAGCGGCTGGCCTGTGAGGAATACTGCCGGGGCTATATGGACTACCTGGACACGGCCCGCACGGAGCGGGAGGCAGTGAAGGAGGCTATCCGCCTGGCGGAGGAGGCGGGCTTCGCCCCCTATGACCCGGAAAAGGGTTCTATCCAGCCGGGAGAAAAGGTGTATTACAGCAACCGGGGCAAGGGCCTTATGCTGGCCGTGGGGGGCCGTCAGCCCATGAAAAACGGCTGCGTCATCACCGCCGCCCATGTGGACGCGCCCCGGCTGGATTTAAAGCAGCGCCCCCTGTATGAGGACGGGGAGCTGGCCTATCTGCGCACCCACTATTACGGGGGCATCAAGAAATACCAGTGGACGGCGATCCCCATGGAGCTGCACGGGACGATTGCCATGAAGGACGGCTCCACGGTGGACGTTGCCATTGGCCGGGAGCCGGGAGAGCCTCAGTTCGTCATCACCGACCTTCTGCCCCACCTGGCGAAGGATCAGATGGCCAAGACCATGACCAAGGGCGTGGAGGGAGAAAAGCTGTGCCTGCTGGCGGGCAGCGTTCCCTATGCCGGGGAGGGCGACAACCGGGTGAAGCTGGCGGTGCTGAGCCTTTTGAATGACCGCTACGGCATTACGGAGGAGGACTTCATCTCCGCCGAGCTGGAGGCCGTCCCCGCCTTTGACGTGCGGGAGCTGGGCCTTGACCGCAGCCTTATCGGCGGCTACGGCCAGGATGACCGCGTGTGCGCCTACGCGGAGCTGGCGGCTATTCTCTCCCTGAAGGAGCCGGAGCGCACCGCCGTGTGCATATTGGCAGACAAGGAGGAGATTGGCTCCTATGGCGTCACTGGCATGACCAGCCACGCCTTTGAGTATTTCATCGAGCGCCTCTGCGGGGAGGACTGCACCGTGGAGGACTGCTTCGCCCACAGCTTCTGCATCTCCGCGGACGTGACGGCGGCCTATGACCCCCTCTATGCCGACGTCAGCGAAAAGAGCAACAGCGCCCGGATTAACTACGGCGTGGGCCTTTGCAAATTCACCGGTTCCGGCGGCAAATCCGGGGCCAGCGACGCCAGCGCGGAGGTCGTGGCCTATCTCCGCCGCCTGTGCGATGAAAACGGTGTCACCTGGCAGATGTGCGAGCTTGGGAAGGTAGACCAGGGCGGCGGCGGCACCGTGGCCCTCTACATGGCCGGGCGGAACATCGACACCATAGACGCGGGCGTCCCCGTTCTCTCCATGCACGCCCCCTTCGAGACCACCGCCAAGCTGGACTGCTATATGACATATAAATGTATGAAAGCGGCTTATAACGCATAAGCAGCCGTATAAAATCACCCAAAGCCGGGAAAACTGGCTTTGGGTGATTTTTATGGACAGCATGGACAATATCCGGGACATGGGGACGGCGGCGCCTTCGGCCATTCAGGTTCTCACCATCATCGGCCAGATTGAGGGCCATCAGGTGCTGGCGGAGGAGAACAAGACCACGAAATACGAACACGTGATGCCCCTTCTGGCGGCGGTGGAGGAATCGCCGGACGTGAAGGGGTTGCTTATTCTGGTGAATACCGTGGGCGGGGACATCGAGGCGGGCCTCGCCATTGCGGAGCTTATCGCCGGGATGAAAAAGCCCACCGCCTCCCTGGTGCTGGGGGGCGGCCACTCCATCGGCGTTCCCCTGGCCGTGGCCGCGAAGCACAGCCTGATAGCGCCCTCCGCCGCCATGACCATCCATCCCGTGCGCCTAAACGGCATGGTTATCGGCGTCAGCCAGACGTATGACTATTTCGCCCGCACCCAGGAGCGCATCGTCCGCTTCGTCACCGCCAACTCCCACATCAGCCGGGAGCGGTTTCTCGATTATATGCTCCGCACCGGGGAGATAGCGAACGATGTGGGAACCATTCTGGACAGCGGGGAGGCCGTCGCCTGCGGCCTGATGGACGGCCTGGGGACGCTTGCCGACGCGCTGGACTGGCTGCGCCGGGCGAATGACAATTAAAAGTCAATTTCTTCTTGACAGTCGGGGTAGGGAACCCATATAATGAAGATATCAAATTCTTAATTTTATGGGAGGCGAAGCTATGAAGAAACGATTTTTCCCGGCCCTGCTGGTTGTGGCGTTGTTATGCTCCATTTTCACCCCCCTCTGCGTGTATGGGGAGGAGAGCGACCCTGTCACGGTCAGCGCGGTGGACGAGTACCGCCAGGCCATTCTTGCGGCGGACTGCCAGGTGGATTACCTGACGGCCAACGACGAGGACGGGGTCAGCGTGTGGCTCCACGATACATGGACAGCCTATCTGGGGGAGCTGCTGGGGGTGGAGCTGGCAACAGAGTTTACGGTTGAGGAGATAGAACCCGCCGACCTGTGCAGCCCCGGCTCCTTCACCTTCACCATATGGGCCGCCATCGTGGAGGGGGAGGAGGACTATACCGAGCTTTTCAGCATAGATGAGGAGACGACCATGACCGGCGTCATCACCGCCGCCGACCATAGCTGGGGCTACACCTCCAACGGGGACGGCACCCACGACAAGGTCTGCCAGGTCTGCGGGGAGACTGTACAGGGGGAGGCGTGCAGCTACACCGACAGCGTGTGCGGCT
>JAJQHT010000087.1:3777-4560 GCA_021199595.1 Oscillospiraceae bacterium | reverse complement strand
TCTTTTGATTCCCCAGCCAAAGCCACTTTGGATTCAACCTCCGCCCACATTTCTTTTCTTTTTCCACTCCAAGCGAGGTCACTTCTGTGTCGGGTGATGCTTCTCGTCTGTCTCTGGCTTTCAAGGGGTCTGGCCGGCAGCGATTTAATTTTTCCGGCCTTCGAGTCTTTATATTTAAAAGGCTCTTGCCTGTGTCTATAAGATACCATACTGTCAAAAAATACGCAAGTGGTAAAATAGACAAATAATAATCAATTTTGTTGTATATTTTAACGATTCAGCCCTTGATATACGCCTCCCGCTCCTGCTGGAACGCTTCGGTCTTATCGAAGCCGCAGCCGAACATCTCCGGGCAGAAGCCGCGGTATACGCACTCCCGCACCATGCAGCTGGCAAGCTCCGGCTCGCATTCGGCCACCGCATCCTTCACAAGCTGCCAGGCGGCACGGGTTTCCGGGCTGGCACAGTTGCACAGACGCTTGCGGCTGATGGTGATAAGCGCCTGGGCGTCCGCCTCGCACTCGTGGTTCACGAGCGCTCCCTGGGGCAGCTCGTTTCTGTCCACGCCGGTGCGGTCGGAGCGCTGGGTCTTCACAAAATGCTCTATGCCTATCTTATGGCGAACGAAATGGACGCTGACCCAATAGGGCAGATTCGTCCACCGCCAGGAAAATTTCATCTTCCGAATGGGAGAATGCTCCGCCAGAATAAGCTCCCGCTTCCACTTGGAATCCGGGTAGGAGCCTTTCGTCTTGCCGATGGTGTTCATTGTGGCGTTTTTTA
>JAJQHT010000087.1:0-3767 GCA_021199595.1 Oscillospiraceae bacterium | reverse complement strand
TTTTTAATCTCCTGCCAGTTGTCCTCATGCTGGAAAAACAGCAGGCTTGTTTTTTCGTTCTCCATAGGTCGTTCCCTCTCCTTCGTCGTTATGAAACAGTATACCACAAAAACCCAGCCAGGGAAAGCCCGGTTTTTTTACCCGTATAAATACATATACATGACCCCATAGGCATTGAACGCCACGGCGAGGCCGCCGACCGCAAGCTCCCAGCTTCTCGCCCGGGGCCTGTCCCGCAGGGCCAGGTACATCAGGGCAAACGGCAGCATATCGCAGGTATACCTGGCCCCGAACTGCCAGCCGCCCATCGTGCGGTGCATACACAGCCGCAAAAGCTCCAGCGCCATGCCGGCCAGCAGCAGCCCGCCGCCCCGTGCGGACGACCGGAAGAGGCCCCGGATGGCATAGACGAATACCACGAGATACAAGGGGTTGGCGATATAGAACATAAACCCGTTATAGAGGGAAAAGCTCAGCCGCCCGTCCGTTATGGAAACGGGGCCAAAGAGAATCTGCTTCAAATTGGGCCAGAGATAACTGATGTGGAACTGGCCGTTTTCCGCGCGGACAAACTCCGGCAGATAGTTGTGGCCAAACTCCAGAGGATTGCCAAACCGGGCGTAATTGTAGGCCATCAGCCCAGCGGCGACAATTACCGGCCCTATAAGGCACTGCCACTGACGCAGGACGGCCTGCCGGAGGCCGTATTCCTTCCTGTCCTCCCGGACGAACAGGAAGAAAAATACCGGCAGGAACACAGCGCTCATGGGCCGGCATCCCACCGCCAGGGCCAGAAAGGTGGTGGCCCAGGCCCGCCGCCCCCGAAAGGCGGCCAGCACCCCTGCCAGACAAAACATCATGTTCAGCGCCTGGGCCTGGAACCAGACACTGCCGTCCGTTGTCATCCACAGCATATTGCTGCCCCAGACGGTAAACAGCGCCCAGAACGCGGCGGTCTTCCCCTCCCTGCCCCGCGTCAGCATGATCTCATAAGCCAGGGCCGCGCTGATAAGGCCGTACAGTCCGCAGACGAAATTGCTGGGCACATCCATGCCGAACAGTAGCACCCAGGGAATCAGCAGCACGGAGGGAACCGGCGGAAAGGACACATAATAGGTATCCTGATAAATGGCCAGCTCCAGCCAGGTGTAATTTTCGCCGTTTTCAATATACATCCGTCCCTGGAGCCAGTTCCAGGTCTGAAGAGTATAGCTGTCCCGCACCTGGGTAGCGAAAAGCGTCCCGCCCATCAGGTCGGACAGCAAAACATAGCCCCCTGCCATGACGAGAAGCATGGCGAGCATCGGCCCTCTCTGCCGGAAGGTGTTTCCCTCTGTGCGAAGCTGGTACATAGCGCCTCCTTATAAATGTGTGCGGGAATGGATAAAATTGAAGTCGAGATATTTTGAGTTCAAGCGAGAAATCAGGAGATAAAACGAGCTTTAAAGGAAATTTTCAATTTCACTGTTGACATATTTTCACAACTGTGCTATAAAATAAGTCGTTTGTAATAGTTTATCGAAGGCGCAGGCCTTTGTCAAATTAATTCATCTTATTAAAAAATAAATCAGCGGAGGAGAACACAATGAGTACGACTATGGTCAAACCTGCCGACGTCGTCCGCAAATGGTATGTGATCGACGCTGCGGGCAAGCCCATGGGCAAGACCGCCGTCATCGCCGCAGACCTGCTGCGCGGCAAGCGGAAGGTCGATTACACCCCCCATGTTGACTGTGGTGACTATGTTATCATCATCAACGCCGAAAAGGCTGTTCTGACCGGCAAAAAGCTGGAACAGAAATATTACCGCACCCATTCCGGGTATCCCGGTGGCCTTCACGAGACGCAGTATGCACGTCTGATGAAGGAGAAGCCGGAGCTTGCCATGCGCCTCGCCGTGCGCGGTATGCTGCAGAAAAATGCCATGGCGAAAAATCAGCTTACCCGCCTGCGTATCTTCCGGGGCGAGGAGCACATCCATCAGGCCCAGAAGCCTGAGGCGTATGTGGAAGGAGGCAACAACTAATGGCTACCTATCAGTCTAAGCGTCCCTATATGTACGGCACCGGCCGGCGGAAATCCTCCGTGGCCCGCGTCCATCTCATCCCCGGCGGCAGCGGCCAGATCACCATCAACGGCCGTGACATCGACGATTATTTTGGTCTTGAGACCCTCAAGCTCATCGTCCGTCAGCCCCTCGTGACCACCGGCACGCTCGGCAAGGTGGACATCGAAGCCACCGTCTCCGGCGGCGGCGTGACCGGCCAGGCCGGCGCTATCCGCCACGGCGTTGCTCGCGCCCTCCTGCTGGTGGACGAAAACTACCGCGCTCCCCTGAAGGCCGCCGGCTTCCTGACCCGCGACCCGCGCATGAAGGAGCGCAAGAAATACGGCCTCAAGGCCGCCCGCCGCGCACCCCAGTTCTCCAAGCGCTGATTTTTGCGTTGGAAGCCTGCTTTCGCCGGCGCGTAAACAAAGGATAAATCCTTATCCAAGGTTTATCATAGAGTTTCAATCACTAAAAACTTTTATTATCTTTAGGAGGTATCATCATTATGGCACAGCCTTTGGCCGATTATGTCAAGCTGCCTGAGCTTGACGAGTACAAAGAGTGGTTTAAGGATTTCGCCGACCTGTATCGTGAGGACGGCATCCTGCAGGTGACCTGGCACACCAAGGACGGCCCCATGCACCACAGCGGTATGTCCCACCGGGCCATGAGCCAGCTGACTCGTGTCCTGTCCCTGGACTGGAAGAACGAGATCATCATCTTCACCCACGTGGGCGACAACTGGATGATCGAGTCCGACGCGAACGGCTGGGAGACCTATTCCGAGCTGCCCACCCAGCGTTTCCAGCATCAGTATTTTGACGACACCAACCTCATCAAGAACATGGTGTTCGACCTGGACGTGCCCACCATCGGCGCTATCCCCGGCCCCGGCTTCCACTGGGATTCCGCCATGCTGTGCGACGTGACCATCTGCACCGAGGACACCAAGATGGAGGTTCCCCACGCGCAGGGCGGCCTGGTACCCGGCGACGGCATGGGCCTGATGGCTCAGCACTTCTTCGGCACCAAGCGCGGCAACTACTACATGATGACTACCCGTCAGTTCACCGCTCAGGATATGCTGGACGGCGGCATGGTCAGCGAGGTCGTGCCCAAGGGCAAGGCTCTGGAGCGTGCCTGGGAGATCGCCCGTATGTGGAAGACCATGCCCTATGAGAACCGCACCATCATGGCCAACCTTGCCAAGCGTCCTCTCAAGAAGCTGTTCGTCGAGGATCTGAAGCTGCACACTGTTTCCGAGCAGTACGGCTCCCTCCTCCGTATCGCCGACGGCTCCCTGGGCGACGAGAACTCCGCTCAGCAGGACGAGAAATACATCTCCCGTGTCAATGACTGGCGCTATGCCACCACCGACATGGAGCAGCCCCAGACCGCTGAGTCCTGGCGCTCCATGCCCTCCAAGGCCGCCGATTGGTTCAAGCAGGTCGAGGCCGGCAAGATCGAGAATCCCTACGTCTTCGAGCACAGCAACGAGCCTGACTGGTACAAGGCGTAATCACCAGAAAACAAGCTTAGCTTGCGCCCTGCAAGAGGGCGATGAAAAGAATATTTTCCCGGCCAGCAGCTTCGCTGCTGGCCGCTTTTTATACGACCAAACCGCGCAAGGCCATACGTCCCTATGCCACGGCCTGCAGTTTTATCAGATGCACAAACGAGGCAGCCCGAATTGGACTGCCTCGTTTTCTATTGTGTG
>JAJQHT010000125.1:2973-4604 GCA_021199595.1 Oscillospiraceae bacterium | reverse complement strand
AATCATATTTGAGAAAACGAAAAACTGAAAATACCGACTGCCCATTCCTGTGTTACGCAGGAATGGGCAGTTTGATATATGGTTGAAATTACCCTTGACAAAACTCGTAAAATAAGGGAAATTAAGGGATAAACCGCTTTTTTTCGCGTCCTAAAAAAGAAAAGATCCTTGAAAGCTCAAGGCTTTCAAGGATCTTAACCTGGTGCGCGAGGCGGGACTTGAATTGCATGTTGTACATATCAGCAAGTGTCGAAAAATGCCGAAAAGCACCTGTTTTTAATGGGTTCATAGATTCTCTTCTGTCGTCGAACATCACCTAAAATCGTCTGATGTCATTCTGTAAAGAGAAAAAACAAGAAAAAACTTTTCCTCGCAGGGTATAGTAGAGGCAGAACCTTGGTACGGAAATTTTTCGTACTCACCTCTTTAAGATGATTCACTCTTCCATTTTTTCGAAAAGCGTACGCATATAATTCGTGCGTCCATCCAAAATCCTAATAACAGACACTGTCTGCTCCTAGACACGATAGAATGCTATGTGCTTCTCGCAAACAAGATACCGCAGGTCAGTATCTCTGTCGGTTTTTGCGGCCAGTGAACCGCCCCTACAAATTACGCCAGTATGTTCCCTATATTTGATTGGCTGCGGCGAAGGCGGTGCGGTTGCACTCACGCACACTGCCGATTTTATAGCAGTCGCCGGTGAGGAATATCTGTTTGGCGCTGCCAAAGAAAGTGCAGGCCTCATCCTGCAGGGGCTGCATCCCTCCAAGGGCCACCACGCTGTCGCAGGAAATCGTATGCTCCTGGCCCTGCTTATCCTGATATTTCACAAAGGAGCCGCCGATTTCCGTTGTGACCGCGTTCATAACGCTGGTGAACCTGGAGCCATAGGCCGCCCATGCCTCCACCACCGTTTCCCGATAGTGGACGGGGGTCGCGTCATGGGCCAGCACGCTTTGGCGAGACAAAATCGTTACGTTGTGGTTGTTTTCGCAGAGATAGAGCGCTACCTCCACGCCGCTTTCGCTTCCGCCTACCACGACCACGTTTTCCCCCAGCTTGTCCTCGTTGCCATAGATGTTCAGCACATTCCAAGGGGTATTTTCAATTCCCTTGATGGGCGGGGTTTTGGGCAGCGCGCCCAGGGCCAAAATAACGGCATCGAACCCTTCTGCCTGAATCAAATCCGGCGTGGCCTCCGTGTTCATACATATGCGGATATCCCGCTGCTCCAGCTGGGCTTTCAGGTAATCCCGATACCGCCGCAGCGTCCATTTGTATTTTGTATAATCGGCGTGATACAGCTGCCCGCCAAGAGAAGCGGTCTTTTCAAACAGCGTTACGGAATGACCCCGGTCGTGGCAGAACAGCGCCGCCCTCATTCCGGCGGGGCCGCCGCCTACAACCGCGACCTTTTTCGAGCCGCTGAAAGGCTTTATGAGCTTGTGCAGCTCATGCTCGATGCCCAGGCGCGGATTCACCGTGCAGCCGGACACCCACGGGCCGGTCAGGCTCATAACATGACATTTGTTGCACCGGATGCAGGGAACCACGTCCTCCCCTCGTCCGTCCAGCAGCTTTTCATAATAATCCGAGTCGGCCAGAAACAGGCGCGCGCCTCCGATAAG
>JAJQHT010000125.1:0-2963 GCA_021199595.1 Oscillospiraceae bacterium | reverse complement strand
GTGTTTCCCTGGGCGATCATGCTGTCCATCTCGTCCGGTATCTGGCAGCCGCCAATGACCTCCGTCAGAATGTTTACCCCGGCCTGCTTCAGCTTTTCGCAGCAGTCGATGGTCAGATAGTCATGCTCCTGGGAATTGAACGAGGTGGGATGATGTCCGCTGGCGTTGCCATAGCGAACCTGGAAAATATCCACCACGTCCTGCACCTGCCGACCGATCTGCACAAGCTCGTCCGCGTCATAGCCGCCGAAGGCCGATTCATCGCCGCTGATTTCCACCTCAATGGGGAAGCCGCTGCCGCACAGGGCTTTGATGCGGGCGCATAGCTCCTTCATGAATCGGCAGCGATTTTCAACCGAGCCGCCGTACATATCGGTGCGGTGGTTTGTGGCGGGGGAGAGGAAACGGGCGAACAGGGTGACGCGATAAGCGAAATGCAGCGTTACCATGTCAAAGCCCAGGCTCTGATAAAACTTGACCCGCTGGGCATACATCTCAATCATCTGCTGGATCTGCTCGGTCGTAAGCTCCTTATAATCCCGGGCGTTCAAGGTGATGTCTCGCTGGAAATCCGCGCCGCTGGAGCCTACCTTGTCGCTGAAAAACATATCCACCGAACCGGTATGCTCCATCTGCTGAGCATGGGAGGCGTTTATTTCATAGCCCTCGAAGGGCGGGAAAAAGGGCATCAGGCACAGGGACACATGGGAGCTGTAATAGTGAATCTGATCGGCCAACTGCGACAGGAGATTTTCCACGGCCACATCGTCAAAATCATAGACGGGAAACCGGCGCACGTCCTCGCTGGCACCGGGGACGGCATCCCGCTGGTGCTTGTTTGACCAGTCGGAGAAGGTGACGACGGCGGCCCCGTTGCGGGCCAGACCTGCCACATGCTCTATGACCGCATCGGAGGGCCATGGCTCGTTGCCCTGCAAAAAATGGGGCAGGGATACAGAGGCTATCATGCGGTTTTTCAGCAAAAGGTTTCCCACCTTTATGGGAGACAGCAGATGCTTGTATCGAACGTTGCTCATATAAAATCCTTTCTGGTTTTGGATATAGATATTGGGGCGCAAAAGCCCCAATATCTATCCATATGTTTGTTGTTCCTTGGAAACGGCGGCTCAGGCGAAGATGTCGCTGATATCCGTGTCCCAATAGTCGGCGCAGGCTTGCAGGATGATCTGCATCTCGTCCGTGTTGCCCACGGACTGCGCCCGGGTGTAGGCATCCAGGCAGCCGATATACAGGGCCGCGTCACGGTAGGTGCCGGCATCCTCATCGCTGAACTCATACACCGTAGCGCCCCATTCGCTTTCCAGGTTTTCAAGATAGGCGTTTTCGTTGTCCAGCACATATTGCAGGGAATAGTCGCAGGCGGCATCGGCGGCCTCCTGAAGAATGGCCTGCTGCTCGGCGGACAGGCTGTTCCAGACATCCAGGTTGATGGTCAGCGGGCTGCCGCAGGCATAGGCTCCGTAAATGGTGACGTTGGGGGCCACCTCATACCACATCATATCACAGGCGGCGATCAGATTCAGTCCGCATAGATCCACGATGCCGCGGGAGAGGCTCTCATAGCAGTCGGGGGGCGCGGTGGAGACAGTGGAGAAGCCCAACTCCTCCATCAGCGCCAGACCGGACATACCGCCGAAAATCAGGCCCTGTCCATCATCCAGGGAGGTGATGGGAGTTTTTGAAAACCAAACTCTGGTACCACCGGCAAGATATCCAAGATACTTGATATTGCTGGCAGCAGCCTCTTCCTCCAAGAGAGAGGCGGTCTCCTCATATTCCAAAAGCATATAGCAGAAATAGGCCGTGGGTTCCTCGTTGCTCTCAAAGCCCATATCGGGGAATTGAAGCAGAGGCAAAGCGTCGCTGAACTGGTTGCTCATGATAGATGCGACGCTGATAGCGCCGGAAGAGAGCATGCTCAGCTCCTCAGTAGAGCTGGCCAGGGTGCCGCCGTAGTAGCGTTCGAAGGTGATGGATCCGTTGCTGGCTTCTTCCACATAATCGCAGAAATAATCCAGGAAGATGCCGCCGGATTCCGTCTGGTTTTTGGATGTGGACATAACCAGGGTGACAGGCTCATCCGCATTGACATCCTCATCATCCGCGGCGGTCTCGTCCGCTGCCGCTTCTTCGTCTGCGGCTGCGTCCTCGACAGCAGCGCTGTCGGCGGTGTCATCGCTTGTGTCGTTTGTGCTGCCGCAGGCGCATAGAGCCAGACACAGGCTCAGAGCCAGAAGCAAGCATAAAAGCGTGCGCAGGGTTTTGTTCATCTTTTTATATCCTCCTAAAAAGTAATGACGATGGATTGGGGGGGAACGGACTGTCTTGGCCCTGATTCCGTGGCTAGGACAACATTCCCATGAGGGAGGGCAGCCATGTGACAAGCTGCGGCACAAAAATCAGCAGCGCGGCCACCAAAATATACATGATTACAAAGGGTGTCGTTCCGGCAAATATCTCTTTGGGGGAAATGCCGGTGGCGTTGGACACGGTGAACACGCCCATACCGATGGGCGGGGTGATGGCCGCCGTGCTGCTGACAATGACAAGAACGATGATAAGGACAAAGGGATCATATCCGTAGCTGTCCACCAGCAGGGGGAACACAATGGGAACGGAGATAACAATGGTAGCCACAATGTCCATCACGCAGCCGCAGAACACAAAGTATACCAGCACCAGCAGATAAACCATCCAGGGGGCGATATTGGCGCTCTCAAAGAAGGAAATCAAAAAGTTCGGAAGCCCGCTTAAGGTCACAAGCCGACTGAATATGGTACCGGCGATGATAATGGGATAGATGCCGGCGAAGATATGACCGCCTTCCCAGGCCGCCTTGCCTATTTTCTTGATGGGGATGCGCTTAAAAAGGGCGTATATAATGACTGCGGCGGCCCCGATAGAGCGGCCCGCGGTGCCGGGGAAGCCGCACCGGAACGGCG
>JAJQHT010000132.1 GCA_021199595.1 Oscillospiraceae bacterium | reverse complement strand
CGAAACAGCCCCCTGACGGATAGCCTCCGCCGCAGCGCTGCGGGACAGGCCGAACATGTGTCCGGCCACAGCATCCAGCCGCAGGCTTTTCACTGTGAAGGACATGGTCTTCACCTTCCGTTCCGGTTCCGGCAGCTCGGACAGCGACAGCGGAGATACCTTCACATTGGCCCGGCCTACGGTTTTCAGCTCTTCCAGCAAAAGTCTCTCTACCGAGGGAAGGCAAAAAATAACCGCGCTGTCCTCCTCTACCCAGATGTCCCCCATAAATTCCCGCCGGATGCCCAGTCCAAGGGCCGCGCCCATATAATCCCGATGGCCGGGCGCGGCATAATAGGCCCGCACCCGCAGGGCGTGGATATAGTCCTCCCCCGAAAAATCCTCCGGCTCCATATAGTCCGGTAGAAAGAACATCACCTGTCGCTCGCAGGCGGGATGCCCGCCGAAAGCAAGGGAATTGCACCAGTCCTGCCGCTCCGCCCAGGCGTTTGCCTCAAACAACTCCGCCGGGGTAAGAAAGCCGGTCATTGTAACCCTTCCCGACCGCTGGCTGCGCTCGGCCAGCTCCTCTATGCGCTTTTCCAATTCCTTTTCCATGACTTATTTCTGCGTTTCTTTTAATACTGAATTTATTTGCTCCAATGTCTGCTTTACCTCCAATATAAATTCGTTGGAGGATGTCCGCAGGATACCGGCCCGCAGCACCCCCAGCCGAATGAGTCTGTCAGAGGTGACGACCCGCACAGACTCGTTTTTGCCAATCTGTCCGGCCAGTGCCTCGATATACATATCCGCCGTCTCCCCCTCCTTGGTGTAGGCAACATGGAGGCCGGACTGGTCAAATTTCGCTCCGTCGTGGTTGCCGGGAGCTTTGTAGGCATCGAATACCAGCACCACGTTCCGCCCGGTATAGCCCTGGTAGCTTGCCAGCATATCCATCAGGCGGTTCCGGGCCAAATCAAGGCTCTGTGCGGCCAGGGCTTTCAGCTCGTCCCAGGCGAATATGACGTTATATCCGTCCACGATGATGCACTCCCGCTTGGGCGGCGCCTTGGGGGGCTCGCTGGCAGCAGCGCGGACTGGCGTGGAATAGACAGGCCGCCGGATGGGGCCAAACTCCCGCTCCATGATGGTCTCCAGCTCCTTCTCGTCTATATCCAGATTCCGGGGGTAGATTCTGGGTGCGACAGTCTCCGGCTGGTCAGGCGAGGCCAGTCCGCTGTCCAGATGCATATACTCATGAACCTTGTCCCATTTTACGTTGAACCCGCCCCCATGTGCACAGAACACACTGTCCGGCGTGTTCTCCACATCCGCCTCCGGATCGTAGCCGATTTCCTCTATGACAGCCTGTGCGTTCCAGCATGGACGAAAACCGTCCGGGCGGCAGACAAGACGGCCACGGCCGCGCGTATAGGCAGCTACCTGGGTCATATATCCTTCCATCGCAGCCACTGGGGCGGAGCCGGTCAGGGCGGCTCTGTCCTCCTGGGTTACAGGGCTTTCGTGCGTTCCGCCCATGGCCCGAATGTCGCTGATGGCCCGGCCCACCTGGTCAGAAGGTACCTCCAGCTCAAAGGCGTAGTAAGGCTCCAGCAGCACACTCTCGGCCTGCATCAGCCCCTGGCGCACCGCCCGATAGGTGGCCTGGCGAAAATCCCCGCCCTCCGTGTGCTTGGGATGAGCGCGCCCGGCCAGGAGGGTGATTTTCACGTCTGTCAGCGGGGATCCGGTTAATACGCCCAGGTGCTGCTTTTCCTCCAGGTGGGTCAAAATCAGACGCTGCCAGTTCCTGTCCAGCACATCCTCGCTGCATACGGTATCTACCACAATGCCGGAGCCTGGCTCTCCCGGCTCCAGAAGCAGATGCACCTCCGCGTAATGGCGCAGCGGCTCGAAGTGGCCCACGCCCTCCACCGGCCCAGCGATGGTCTCCTGATATAAGATGCGTCCCGTGTCCAGCTCCACCTCCACGCCGAAGCGCTCCTGGATAAGGCTTTTCAGCACCTCCGTCTGCACCGCGCCCATGAGCTGAACGTGAATCTGGCCCAGGCCCTCCTGCCACGCCACATGGAGCTGCGGCTCTTCCTCCTCCAGCAGCTTCAGCTTTGGCAGCATGACCCGCTCCTCGCAGCCCTTGGGCAGCACCAGACGATAACCCAGCACCGGCGCCAGCAAGGGTTCCGCGCCATCCGGCTCCATGCCAAGACCCTGGCCGGGCCAGCTTTTCGTAAGGCCCGTGACGGCGCACACCTGCCCTGCCTCCACCTGCGGGACAGCGTCGAATTTCAGGCCGGAATACAGCCGGATCTGGCTTATCTTCTCCTCCAGCGCCTCCCCGCCGCGGGGCGGCAGGTAGCGGACAGGGGTTCGGACGGAAAGCGTTCCGCCAGTTATTTTTATATAGGTAAGGCGATTCCCTTGGCCGTCTCTGGCAATTTTAAAAACCCGCGCGGCAAAGGGGGCAGGATACTGGGGCTGACGCATATAGCGGCCCAGGGCGGCCAAGAACTCCTCCACACCGTCCATCCGCAGGCCGGAGCCAAAAAAGCAGGGAAACAGCCGCCGTCTGCGTATCAGCTCCGCGACGCTCTCATCAGAAACGCAGCCCATTTCCAGAAAAGCGTCCAGCACTCCCTCATCCAGCATGGCGATGGTCTCGTCCCGGAGACTCTCTCCGGCAGGGGAGAAATCCACACAGCCATCTCCCAGGCGACGGCGAAGCTCGTCCATAAGAGCGTTTCTGTCCGTTCCCGGCACATCCATTTTGGATACAAACACGAAGGCAGGAACCTTATAGCGCCGCAGTAGGGCCCACAGGGTCTCCGTATGGGCCTGAATGCCGTCCGTGCCGCTGATGACCAAAATGGCATAATCCAGCGCTTGCAGCACCCGCTCCGCCTCCGGGGAAAAATCCGCGTGGCCGGGGGTGTCCAGCAGCGTAAGCTCAATGTCGCCCAACGGCAGAATAGCCTGCTTGGAAAAGATGGTGATGCCTCTGTCCCGTTCCAGGTCATGCGTGTCCAGGTAGGTGTTGCGATGGTCAACCCGTCCAGGCTTTTTTATCTTCCCTGTCAGATACAGCATACTCTCCGCCATGGTCGTTTTCCCTGCGTCCACATGGGCAAGCAGACCTGCGCAGATATGTTTTTTCGGCATAATATCCCTCCTCCTGCCGCCATCCGGCCGCGCTGGGGGTTATTGTATCACAATAATGAGCCAAGGTCGAGAGGCTAAACCTTTCCCCGGCACTGCTTTCATAAAAAATCAGAGCCTGTATTCACTGGCGTTCAATGCCGTCTGTGAATACAGGCTTTTCTCTTATATTATTTGTCCTCCCATGCTGGCTGCACGGCGGGCAGCTCTACCACAAATTTTGTCCCCTCCTCGCTGGTGCTGGTCAGCGTGATAACGCCGCCCATGGCATCCACCGTGTGCTTCACGATGGAAAGACCCAGGCCGGTACCGCCTACGGCGCGGCTACGCCCCTTGTCCACCCGATAGAAGCGCTCAAACACGCGGCTTTGACTCTCCGGCGGGATAGGCTCGCCATCGTTTCGGACGGAGAAAACCACTCTGTCCCCCGTCCGACGGAGGTATATGTCTACCTGTCCTCCGGCACAGTTATACTTCACAGCATTGGAGAGAAGATTATCCGCGAGCTGATACAGGAAGGGCCGGCTGGCGGACAGAACTGTGGGCTTCATATCCGTATTGATTGTCACCTGATTTCTTCGTGCCAGGGGCGCCGCCTCGCTGACGCAGACGGCGACAATCTGGGCAAAATCAATGTCCTCCAGCTCAATCTCACTCTGACGGCTTTCAATGCGGGAGAGCATGATGATGTCCCCAATCAGAGTATTCATGCGGTCAGTCTCCCGGCCGATGCCGTCCAGCAGCTCGCGTCGTGTGTCATCGTCCATAGGAAGGTCAGAGCAAAGAAGCTCCGCGCTTCCCTTAATGGAGGTAATGGGCGTTTTCAGCTCATGGCTGGCATTTGAGAAAAACTCCTGCCGCATTTGAGCGGAGCGGTTAGCCTCGGTCACATCCGTCATGGTCAGTATAAGTCCCTGCTCCCAGCCGGGCTGCTCCCGCACCGGCGTACACCGCACCTGATAAATGCGTCCGGCGCGTTCAATCTCCGCCTGGTGGACGCGTCCTTCGCTTCGGGCTTCCTCCGCCGCTTCCAGCACAGCAGGATGGCGGGTAACTTCCAGCAGATAGCCGCCCTGCACCTGGCTCTTGCCGCAGTCGAAAATAGCGCAGGCGCTGCCGTTTATCAGTAGCACACGGCGGTCTCTGTCCAGCAGCAAAACGCCCTCCCCCATATTGTCCAGCAAAAAGTCCGTTCTGTCCTTTTCCGCCCTCAAATCACGAATGGCAGCGCTGACGTCTGCGGCAATGACATTTATCTTCTCCGCCATATCCTGTAATTCCTCATAAGGATAGCTGTCCGCGTCCAGCATAGCAGTTCCGTCCTTCACGCCGTCCATGCTGTCGTTCATGGCGGCCAGCGGCCCTGTGATATTGGACACGATACGCCCCGCCAGAATGCCGGAAATAAGCAGTGCCAGCAGCGCCGCTAAAAGGATGCCCGGCAGGATGGAC
>JAJQHT010000129.1 GCA_021199595.1 Oscillospiraceae bacterium | reverse complement strand
ATTTTGATATATTAGGACTGCCCGCCCATTATAAAAGTTGCTTTAGGACTTGCGCAGAAAAGAAGACAGAAAAATATTTATATTACGATTTCTTTTTATCATGGTTTTCAAGAAATTTTTATAATGGTAATAAGTGTCATTCCTTTTTTAATATATACATTTCCGTTTTGCGTGATAAATATCGGACAAGTACAGAAGATAAACATATCCGAAGATGGGAATGGTTGGGCGAGAGATTACTAGAAACAGTGGATAAATTTAAGGATAATATTGATGCAGAGCATGAGGCCGCTAAAACACAAGGAGATCCAACGGGACGGCAGAGTAGGTCGGCTGAACAATACAAGAAAGAGATTAGGGAAATTCTTAGTGTAGGCCATCAATATACAGCTGATGGATCATATGAGGAGGATGACTGATGCCCCAACAGGAATTTTTCCCGCCACGCCCGGAATCACACCCGATCATCTATGCCTACGAGGACACGAACCCGATTTACAAGGGGCTTTTGAAGGTGGGCTATACGGAGCGCACTGTGGAGGAGCGGATGCGGGAGCATTACCCCACCCTCCGGCCCGGCGAGGCGGAGCCTTATGTGGTGCGCCTGGTGGAGTCCGCCATGCGGAGCGACGGCTCCTGCTTCACCGACCATGACGTTCACCGTGTGCTGGAGAAGAAGGGCTTTGCGGCCTTGCGTTCAGGGGATAATAAAAAGACCGAGTTTTTCCGCTGCACGGTGGAGGATGTAAAGGCCGCCATCCTGGCGGTGCGGACGGGGACGGAAAATTTTGAAAACCGCACCCAGACCTTCTCCATGCGTCCGGAGCAGGCGCGGGCCGTGGAGCAGACCATGGCCTATTTTGTCTCCGCCAAGCGGGACGCCCCGGAGCGCAGTCCCAAATTCCTCTGGAACGCGAAAATGCGGTTCGGCAAGACTTTCGCGTCCTATCAGCTCGCCAAGCGCATGGGCTTTAAAAAGGTGCTGGTGCTGACCTTCAAGCCCGCCGTGCAGTCCGCATGGGAGGAAGACCTGATGAGCCATGTGGATTTTGAGGGCTGGCAGTTTGTCAGCCGGGGCGGGCTGACCTATGAGCAGGCCGACCACGACCGGCCCATCGTCTGCTTCGGCAGCTTTCAGGACTTTCTCGGCACCAATGAAAACGGCGGTATTAAGGCAAAAAACGAGTGGGTGCATACTACCAACTGGGATTTGGTGATATTCGATGAATACCACTTCGGAGCCTGGCGGGAGAACGCCAGAAAGCTCTTTGAGATGGAGGACGAGGAGGAAAGCCTGGATTTCGACGCGGAGAAATACAAGGAATCCGAGGCGGACAACGCCTATAACGAGACGTTTCTTCCCATCACCACCGGCTATTATCTGTTCCTGTCCGGCACGCCCTTCCGGGCGCTGAACTCCGGGGAGTTTATCGAGGAGCAGATTTTCAGTTGGACGTATTCCGACGAGCAGCGGGAAAAGGAGAAGTGGGGCGACAGGCCGGATAACCCCTATGCGGCCCTGCCCCGCATGGTCATGATGACCTATCGCATCCCGGACAGCATCCGCCGTATCGCCATGCAGGGGGAGACCAACGAGTTTGACCTGAACGTCTTTTTCTCCGCCAAGGGCAAGGGCGAGGAGGCAAAATTCGTTTATGAAGATTACGTTCAAAAATGGCTTGACCTGATTCGCGGCTCCTATCTCCCGTCCTCTGTGGACGATCTGAAACTGGGCCAGCGCCCGCCCATGCCGTTTTCCGACACCCGGCTGCTGAATGTGCTGAGTCATACTTTATGGTTCTTGCCCAACGTGGCCTCCTGCCAGGCCATGTACAATCTGCTAATGCAGAAACAGAATAGTTTCTATCATGATTATGCCATCAATGTCTGTGCCGGGACGAGTGCCGGTGTGGGCGTGGACGCCCTGGCTCCCGTGCAGCAGTCCATGGGCGACCCGCTGAAAACCAAGACCATCACGCTGTCCTGCGGCAAGCTGACCACCGGCGTGACCGTGAAGCCCTGGACGGGTATCTTTATGCTGCGGAACCTGAAAAGCCCGGAGACCTATTTCCAGGCGGCGTTTCGCGTTCAGTCCCCCTGGGAGATCGTCACCGGGGATGGCAGGCGGGAGATCATGAAGCGGGAGTGCTATGTGTTCGACTTCGCCCTGGACAGGGCTTTGAAGCAGATCGCCGCGTATAGCTGCGACCTGAATCAAAACGAGGGGAACCCGGAGAAGAACGTGGCGGAGTTTATCAACTTCCTGCCGGTGCTGGCCTATGACGGGGCCAAGATGACCCAGATCAACGCCCAGGATGTGCTGGACATCGCCCTTTCCGGCACCTCCGCCACGCTGCTTGCAAAGCGCTGGGAGTCCGCCCTGCTGGTGAATGTGGACAACGAGACCCTCCGCCGGTTGATGGCAAGCCCGGAGGCCATGGCCGCCCTGATGCGTATCGAGGGCTTCCGCAGCCTGAACAGCGATATTGAGACCATCATCAACAAGTCCGATGCGGTAAAAAAGGCCAAGCGGGACAAGGGCGATAAAATGTCCAAACAGGAGAAGAAGGAACTCTCCGAGGAGGAAAAAGAGTATAAGTCCATGCGCAGGCAGATACAGGAGAAGCTGATAAAGTTTGCCACCCGTATCCCTGTGTTCATGTATCTGACCGACTATCGGGAGCGCAGTTTGAAGGACGTGATCACCCAGTTGGAGCCTGCCCTGTTCAAGAAGGTCACGGGCCTGGATGTGAAGGATTTTGAACTGCTGGTCTCGCTGAACGTGTTCAACGGCTCCCTGATGAACGATGCGATTTATAAATTCAAACGCTATGAGGATTCCAGCCTGTCCTATACCGGCATAGACCAGCACCGGGAGGACGAGAGCGTGGGCGGCTGGGACACTGTCCTGCGCCGGGAGGAATACGAGCGGCTGTTTGTGGATCAGCAGTCCGCCATGACCGCCCCGGCACCGGCGGAGGACGACGTGCCGGAAACCCCTGTGGCCGCCGTGTCCGAGACATTGGAGGACGAGGAGGAAACGCCAGCGCCGGAAAAAACGCCTGCCCCGGCAGCGCAGACGCCGGTGGCGATACCGGCAAAGCCAAAGGAACGCGCCAAGCCCAGGTGGAGCCTTTTCGGAAGGCGGAAGGAAAAGCCCAAAATAGACACCTCCACCATCGTCCCCGGCAGCAAGCTGACCCACAAGACGTTCGGAGAGGGTACCGTCGTGGCCGTAACAGCCGACCGCGTAACCGTCCGCTTCGACCAGGGCGAGAAGTCCTTCATAATCCCCGACGCATTGGAACGCGGGTTTTTGATGGTGTAGGGTCAAATTCAATGGCCTCCTAATCATAAGGAAAGGTGAGTGTCAGGTTATGAAGCAAGATGTACTGACTATAAAGGAAATAGCGGAGATCGTGCGGCCCATTGCGGCACGGTATAAGATAGAGGAAATCTATTTGTTCGGTTCCTATGAGAGAGGGGAGGCCACGGGCGAGAGCGATTTGGATTTTCTGGTCTTTGGTGGAGATGAATTTAAACTGACCATGATTTTTGCCTTTGCCGAGGATTTGCGTGAAGCGTTTGGCAGAGCAGTGGATGTCTTTGAGATTCATGAGGTGAATCAGGACAGCGATTTTTACCAGACGATTATGAAAGAGAGGTTACTGGTGGCGTGAAATACTCCGATAAACAAAGGGTCGGTAAGATTCTGGACTATTCCCAGAAGCTTTGTGAGTATATTCAGAAGAAGCAGATTACGAAGGAAGACCTGATGAGCGACTATTCCTTGCAGTGGCTCGTTACGACCCCACTCTACAATATTGGCGAACACGCCTATGCCTTATCCGCCGAATACAAAGAGGAACACAGTGAAATTCCATGGTCGATGATTTCCGGGCTGCGGCACCGTCTGGTGCATGATTATGACGGAACGAACTGGAATATCATTGCAGATGTCGTGTTTGAAGAATTGCCCCAGCTCATAGAGCAGCTAAAGAGTATTACATGAGCCTGAAAAGATTTTGTTAAGCAAAGAACAGCAGTCTTAAAACGGATTCGTTCAAGACTGCTGTGTTTAGAGATTCAGTTTTGGGTCAAATATGCTCGGATAAATTGCGGCGGCTGTAAATGATGCGCCGCACTTCCATCACGTCGTCGATCACTACATAGAAGATGGTGTAATTGCGAACTGTGATGCAATAGTACGGGTATTGATGTTCCCGTGTTGAGGGATATGGCTCGAAGGATTCTGCGCTAAAGAGCCTATCTTGAATGGCCTTTTGGACGTCATCTACCAGCGCCTCCGCAGCGATAGGATTTTTCAACCGATTTGAAATATAATCCACGATTTCATTCAAGTCCTCCTCGAACAGCGGGAGGAACCGCAGTTTATAATGCTTGCCGTTCATGGATGCGGCCTCTCACATGGTCAAATACCTGATCCTCTGTATAGCGAACGTCGTTCAATGCTGCCGCACGGTCAGCCTCATCCAACTTGATTTCTACCTCATCGGTTAAGGCTGCATATTGCTCCAGGCTTAGAACCACCATAGAACCGTATCCGTTTTTCGTAAGATAGACCGGCTGGCCCTGTTTTACGGTAGTTTCAATT
>JAJQHT010000121.1 GCA_021199595.1 Oscillospiraceae bacterium | reverse complement strand
CTGGAGGAGCTGGAACGCGACCCAGGCCTGGTGGAGAGGCTTGCCCATATCTCCCAGTATTTCCGGGCGCGGCTGGTGGAGCGGGGGATAAAAATCCGCATGAGCCAGACGCCCATCGTTCCCATCTATACCTATGAAATCATGGACACCCTGTCCATCGCAAAGCAGCTCTACGACGCCGGGGTGTATGTGAACAGCTCCCTGCCGCCCGCCACCGCACCCCATGAGTGCCTCCTGCGCACCTCCCTGATGGCCACCCACACCGAAGCATTGGCGGATGAGGCGGCGGAGATTATCCAGGACGTTCTGCGCAAAAACGGCCTGGTGGAGGCGTAACTGGCGGCGCCTTTCCTTGCTTCCTGGAAGTCGGATGAAAAATTCCCTATATAGGCAAGTGAAATTGTGCAATATCGCCAAAATTGATTAGAATTATTTTTGTGGCAAAAATATCAAGCATGTGGTACAATGACTTACACCCTGATTTCGCCGGATGGGCGAAGCAGGGACGGGGAAACAACTCACAACGAAAAATGAAAGGAAGCAAAATTAAATGAAGAAGCATAAAACCATGCGGTCTCTCCTGGCGTGGCTGCTGTGCGTGCTCCTGCTGACTGCCGCGCTCCCGGCCTCGGCCCTGGCGGCAGAACGGGACACCGGCGCCAGCGGCTATCTGCTGGAGAATATCGCAGACGAAAACGGGGACATCGTGACCGAGCTTGGCGTGTTTGACACCGCCACGGTCGAATTTATCTATGTTGGCCTCTATAACGCTTTCCAGTCCGCCTGGAGCACCCTGACCGAGCAGGGGGTGGAGACGGCGGTAGCGCTGGCAGAGGCAGCCGCCGCGTATGACGGCGGAGAAAAGACCGCCCCGGGCGACTACACCAACGAGGCAAAGATCGCCGCCGTTTCCGCCGTGGTCATGGGCCAGGAGGAGGCCCCAGCGGGCGATACGCCGCTTTCCAAGCTGGAGGCGCTGAGCGTGTTGTATGCGGTGCGCGACTGTGTCGCCGCCGCCACCTATGCGGACGCCTCTCTCTCGGAGGCTGTCGGCTCCGATTATGCGGACATGACCCAGTTCTTTGGCCATGTCTACACCGGGGAGGGCGAACTGGAGGCCGGTATGACCGAAAGCTCGGACGACACCTGGCTGGTGATGTCCAGCTATGATTTTGTGAACACCCCCATCGGCACCGCCAGCAACGCCTATACCTACCTGGGCGACCCGGTTTCCTACATCGACACGGAATGTGACCTGACCAGCCCGGACACTGCCGTGGACGGGGCGGAGGCCGCCATGGGAACCCTGACCGATCGGGGCGTTATCTATAACGCCACCCTGCGCAACGCCTATTACCGGGAGGGCATCGGCTCCGGCATCGCCATCGTGGGCGCGGACACGGACGTGACCATGACCTCCACGGACGGCTCTCTTGTGATTTCCGGCTCCGGCGGCTCCATGGCCGGTACGGCCTATGTGGCCTTTGGGGCAAGCCTGCTTGTCCAAAACGCTGTGGCCTATTCCAGCAGCCAGCACCTGACGAACAACCTGTATAATGGCACCATCCACTATCTGAACGCCTACGCTGTCGGTGCGGGCCGTGTGTTCAGCTCCGACTTCTGGGGCGGCTATCAGGTCTTTGAAAACTCCATCGCCGCGGGCGGCAACGTGACGGACGAGCCGACCACCCTGATCGTCAAAAACAGCGTTTACGGCAACTCTGTGGGCGGCAACGGCTTCGCCTCTCAGTATTTTGAAAATTCCATTCTGAATGTGGGCAAGGCATCCTTCCAGAACACCACCTCTCTTATCACTGACACCGGCGCCCTGACGCTTGTGAACTCCGTGATGAATTGCTCCGGCTCTACCCTGGTCTCTGTCACCAAGGGCGAGAACCTGATCCTGACCCTGGTGGACAGCGCCGTGAACCTCTCCGGCAACGGCCTTGCCTCCCTGGATGAAAGCACCTCCATCAACCACAGTGATTCTCTGGGCCAGGGCGACGACGTGTACGATGCCCTGTTCGACAGCGAGATCGCCGTTTATCTCTATGGGGACAACACCATCGTCACCACCGACGGCGCCCTGACCGCCTCCATCGCCGACGGCGCCAGCCTGTATATTTACGGCAGCATCGTGGATGAAAACGGGGATGAGATCGTCATCGACGGCGCGCAGGTCATGGCCACAGAGGGCTATGGTACCCTGACCGTTGTCGCCTCCGATGAGGAAGCGGCAGAGGAAGAAGTCGAGGCCGCCTCCGATGAGGCCGCAGACACCGCCTCTGAGGAAGCTGCGGACGACAGCGCCTCCGGGGAGTCCAGCGCCAGCGGCGAGACCAGCGGCGAAACCGGCTCCTCCGCCGGTCTGAGCGGTATGCTGGCCCTGAACAATTACGTGTTTGTAAACGCCGGGGGCGAAGCCACCGCTGCCTATTACGGCGTGTATGAGGAGGACGAGACCTGCCAGTACGCCCCCACCGGCAGCGCGGACAGCGTGGCCGTCTATCTGGACAGCGCCCTGACCCAGGAGGCCCAGGACGTGACCGTCTCCATCGAGGGGGATGAGATCGTCATTTCCGGCCTGGCCACCGAGGGGAACGTGGCCTATTACCTCTCCACCGGCGAGGACGGGTACACCACCGTCATCTACGCGGTGAACGATGAGTATGACCAGAACACCGCCACCCTGACCCTGGCTGACGGCACGGAAATGCAGCTCACTACCTATGCGCCCAACATGGCCTATGGCGATTATACCGCCGTGGCAGGGGAAAATGAGATCAATGGGGAAACCGCCGTGTATATCGGGGCCAACCGCACCGCCCGATCTGTGGAGGACATGACCGACCTGGCCGACGCCAGCGAGGAGGAACTGGCCGTGGCCGCCTGGTGGCTGACCGCCGGCGCCACCAACTCCGGCGCGAGCCTGACCGAGTTTGGCAGCGACCTGTATAACTTCGAGTATGTGGTGGCCATCTATCGTCTGTTCCAGATCGTCAACGAGCAGATGACCTTCGCCTACGGCTTTGTGGACGCCACCGACTATGTGGCCGGTATGGGCTCCAACGACCAGTTTTCCGACGCCGTCTCCGCCACCATGGGATCCGGCATCTGGAACGGCATCTATACCCAGTTGAGCGACACCAAGCTGCCGTAATCTACGCACGGCAAAAGCAAAAAACGGCCCGGCGCGAAAACGCGCCGGGCCGTTTTTTGCTTGTGGGGGTTAATTGCTGCCGGATATGGTGATGTCCGCTGTGAGCGGGGTGGCGGCATAGTTCAGGATATAGACGGTATATTCGGCGTCCGATACCGCGTCCTGAATGGTGACGGTGAAATCCCCGGTTTGTGCCGCGCTCATATAGGAGTAGCCGTCGCTGCCTACAATGATGATTTTATAGCTGCCTCCGTCGCTGGAAACGCTGGAAACGGTGACGCGAAAGGCGGCGTAAGGGGTCTGGTCTTCGCTTTCCATGGTGAAGCGCTTTTGATAGCTGGTGCCAATGGCAATGGTGCAGCCCGTTTCCTCCGCGAGGATATGGGCCTCGGCGGACGCGGTTCCCTGGCTGTCGGCGGGGTTTTCCACCGCGTATTCCCCCTCGCCGGGCACCTCTGTCGACTGGCTGGCGGCGCTGGATTCCTTACCGCACTCCTCTATGGCGATCTCCCCTGTGTTGGAGAGGCTGGCTCCGGCCTCCTCTATGGCAATTTCCCCCGTTTCGGAAGGAATTTCCTCATAGGCGTAGCCTGTGACCATGGTAACGCCCACAGCAAAAATCAGAACAAGGGACAGTACAATGGCGGTAAAACTGGTCTTTTTGAGTTTCATAATAAATAGAATCCTTTCTTCGGCTCTTTTGGAGCCGAGGGAGCTGGAAAAGACGCTTTCTTTTCCCGTGGTTGATATAGCGACAAGCATTTTCGCGTAGACGGCCTTATGCTCCGCGCCAAGGAAGCGCAGCACGGCCTTGTCGCAGGATTTTTCCACATCCATCCGCAGCAGGCGGGCCATAAGCCATACGGCGGGATTCCACCAGTGCACGATCAGGGCCGCCGCCGTGACGTAGTGCCACAGATTATCCCGCCGCCTTGCGTGAATCCCCTCGTGGGTCAGTGTCATAAGCAATTCCTGGCCGGACAGGCCGGGTGTCAGCAGGATAACCGGGCGGAGGACGCCAAAGGTAAAGGGGCCGCGCTGGTTTGCCTCCGCGCTGATTCTCACGGAGGCGCATCTCCATGGCCCGGAACGGGGCAACTCGCTCTGCTCCATAGGTCTTGCCCTGCGAACCTGCCGGAATGTCTGCGTCCATCCCCACAGAAACCAAAGAAAAACGCAGGCGGCCCCTATCAGGTAAACTGCCGTGAGAATCGCTGTGGGGGAGGCATCCCCCGCGGACGTGAGCGTCCCCAGCTCCGCCTGCGTGCTCTCCAGCTCGGAGGTGATTATCGTCTGTCCTGCCAGCCTGGCCCCGGTCAGGGCTTCCGGCGCGGCGCTGAGACCCGCCAGCAGACGGGGCAGGTTATAGACCGACAGAACGCTTTGGGGAACCACGGGACTGAGCAGGCGAAACAGGCAACGCCCCCACAGGCAAAGCCAGGTCTCCGGCGGGAAATACCCCTTCAGCAG
>JAJQHT010000256.1 GCA_021199595.1 Oscillospiraceae bacterium | reverse complement strand
TTCTGAGCGTGCATTGTGACGACGGCATCACCTATCAGGTGGACACGGCGGAGCTTGCCGGGCGCGGAAAACCGGTGACTGTGGCATACATCTAAAAGCGAAACAAAGGATGGATATTCCGCAAAATACGCTGTAGTGCCTCCGCAAATCTCTTTGTTAAACTATGGGAGGGGGAATTGGCCCAATGTCAATTCCCCTTCCCGTGTCGGGTTAGTAAAATCAACAGCGTTTTTATCAGTCGGAAAGGAAGTACATATGAAGGATTTGGACTATCTTCTGGAATTTTTGCTGCGGTTCAGTGAGCGGATGCTGGTCAGCGGCGCGAATCTGGAGCGGGTGGATGACAGCGTTTACCGCATCTGCGACGCCTACGGCTGCCAGGATGTGCAGTTTTTCTCCCTCAACTGCTATCTGAGCCTGAGCATGAAGAGCCAGGACGGAGAAAAAGCCTCCGGCCAGCGGTGCATTTGGAGCGGTTTGGACGTACATCTGGAAAATCTCAGCCGGTTAAATCAGTTGTCCCGTCAAATCTGCGTAGAGAAGCCCGCGCCAGAAACGCTGGAAAATCTGCTTCAGGAAGCGGTGAACACCAAATGCTATTCCCAGCCCATGTTGCTGGTGGGGTACCTGCTGGCGATGGCGGGCCTGACGGGGGTGTTCGATGGCAGTTTAAAAGACCTGACTGTGATTTTGGTCAATTCTGCGCTGATTTTCCTGGCCGGGGTGTACCTGAAACGGCTGGTCTATAACAAAATTGTCTTTAACGTGCTGTGTACCTTTGCGGCGGGGAGCGTTGCCATTGGCGCGGTGACGTTGGGGCTGGCGGATGACCTTTACATCGTGATGATCGTCAACAGCATGATGCTCATTCCCGGTATCCCCATGGTAAACTCCTTCCGCAATATTCTCTGCGGCAATGAGATCAATGGCATCGTGGAATTTTTCAAAGTTCTCCTGGAGACGACTGCCATTGTGGGCGGTTTTATCCTGAGCATTTATGTGTTCGGTTTGTTTGGAGGTGTGCTGTAATGGCAGAAGCGGTCAAACTGGTGCTATGTTCTTTTTGCTCTTCCTTCGGCTTCGGCATTGTGTTTCGGGTTCAACGGAAGTACCTGCTACTGGCGGGATTCAGCGGCGCACTGACCCGAATCGTCTACCTTCTCCTGCTCCAGGTCACCTCGGAGACCTTTATCTGCTGCTTTCTGGCGGCAATGGCGGCCACGCTCTTTTCCGAGTGGATGGCTGTGAGGACAAAAAATCCCTCCACGGTGTTTGTATACCCCGCCATTGTGCCGTTGATGCCCGGCGGGACGCTATACTACTCCATCGTGGGGCTGATGCTCCAGGACACAGAACGGGTAAACGCCAATCTGGTTCCCTGTATCCACTCTCTGGTGGGTCTGGGACTGGGCTTCATCATCATCTCCATCTTTATGCACTACCGGCGCATTTATCGCAGCAGGAAGAAACGACTGCTCTTTGGGTGGTTTATCAAGAAGGCGTAGCAGCCTTTTCAACGAAGTTTTTCAAAACATCACATAGCAAAAATGAAAGGAATGAAAACATGAAAGCACAAAAATGGAACGAAAACTGGCTGTACTGGGAGGACAAAGACTCCTTCGCCCTGGTGTGGGGCATCCCTCAGGAGGCAAAAAAAATCAACCTCCCCCACGACGCCATGCTGGAGCGGCGGGCCTATGGGGACAGCCCCAACGGAGGCAGCACCGGATTCCGGGACGGCGGGGTGTATGCCTATGTGAAGAATCTGTTCGTTCCGGAGGAAAAGAAGCAGAAACTTTTGATGTTGCAGTTTGAGGGTGTCTACAGCAACGCCATGGTCTACGTCAACGGGCAGCTGGCGGGGAAGAACAACTTCGGCTACTCCACCTTCTATGTGCCGCTGAACGACCTGGTCACCTACGGGGCGGAGAACGAGATTCGCGTCCAGGTGCGCAACTGCAACATGACCAACAGCCGCTGGTATTCCGGCAGCGGCATCTATCGGGACGTGTACCTGCTGGAATCTGGGCTGGTGTATCTGGTGCCGGAGGGCGTGCAGGTGGTCACCGAGACGGCGGACGAGGAATACGCCGCCCTTCTGGTCTCCGCCGAGCTGTGCAGTCGCCAGCACGCGCCCCAGGCCCTGACTATGGAGACCGTGCTACGGAGTCCCTCCGGCGCGGAAGTGGCCCGGTGCCAGTCTATCTTGACCCTGTTGGGCCAGGAGGAGCGCACTGTCTCCCAGCGCATCGCCGTGGCGAAGCCCCAGCTCTGGTCGGACGAAACCCCGGCACTTTATACCTATGAGATCACCCTGCGGGACGGGGACGCTGTTCTGGATACCGAGACCGGTTCCTTCGGCATCCGCACCCTGGCGCTGGACGCCAAACGGGGCCTCCGGGTCAACGGCAAAACCGTGAAGCTGCGGGGCGCTTGCGTCCACCACGACTCCGGTCTGCTGGGGGCCGCCACCTTTGACGAGTTCCACCTCCGCCAGGCCAAACTGCTGAAAGAGGCAGGGTTCAATGCCATTCGTTCCGCTCATCAGCCCATGGCTCCGGCCATGCTTCGGGCCTGTGACCAGGTGGGGCTATATGTCATGGACGAGTTTTCCGATATGTGGGACCGCTGCAAGTCCGATTTGGATTACGCCCTCACTTTCCGGGATCAGTGGGAACAGGATCTGACCGCAATGATCCGGCGGGACCGCAACCACCCCTGCGTCGTACTCTACTCCGTGGGCAACGAGATCCCCGAAATTGGAACCGTTCACGGGGCGCAGGTGTGCGCCCATCTGTGCCAGAAGGCGAAGGAATTGGACCCTACCCGCTACACCACGGCTGGTATCAACGGTGTGTTCGCCTGCGGAGACCGGGTCGGAGAGATCATGGCCGACCTGATGCAGGATTCCGAGGGAAAGGAGGGCGAAGCTGGCGGCAACGTCAACGACTTCATGACCGTGATGGACAGCCGTTTGGATGACATTGTCGTCCATCGAGCAGTTTCGGAGCGACTGGAAATGGCCGGGTCGCCGTTGGATGTGATCGGCTACAACTACATGACCGCTCGGTATGAGCCGGACAAGGAGCGTTATCCTGACCGGGTCATCGTGGGCAGCGAAACTTATCCGCCTCAAATCGCCCGGAACTGGGCCACCATTGAAAAATGTCACAACGTCATTGGGGACTTCACCTGGACCGGCTGGGACTACATCGGCGAGGCCGGTGTGGGCATCCCTGCCTACCACTGGGGCGACGGCGGCTTTGGAGCGCAGTTCCCGGCGCAGCTGGCCTACTGCGGCGATTTGGACATCACCGGCTTCCGCCGTCCGGCCTCCTACTACCGGGAATGCGTGTTCGGCCTGCGGAAGGAGCCGTACATCACTGTGCAGAACCTCAACCACTACGGGGAGTTCCTCATCAAGACCCCGTGGGTCATCAGCGACAGTCTGTCCTCGTGGACGTGGAAGGGCTGCGAGGGCAAACCTGTTGTGGTGGAGGTCTATGCCCCCGGCGATGAGGTGGAGCTGCTGGTCAACGGTAAATCCATTGGCAGAAAAGCCAGCGGAGCCGCAACAGAGTACCGTACCCTGTTCGAGACGGTTTACGAGGCCGGAACTGTGACCGCCGTTCTCTATCAGGGCGGGAACGAGGCTGCCCGCACAACGCTGACTACCGCCGGGGACCCGGCGGGGCTGGTTTTCTATCAGGAAGAGGCGAAAGGCGAACTGATTTTCCTCCAGGGCAGCCTGGTGGACAACAACGGTACCGTTGTCACTGGCGCAGACGTGAAACTGACCGCAGAGGTGTCCGGCAACGCTGTGCTGGCTGGCTTCGGCAGTGGCAATCCCAAGCCGGATTATAACTACATCGACGGCGTAGCTGACACCTGGAACGGGCGGACCCTCATGATTCTGCGCAAGACCGCCGATACGGGGATTGTCCATGTGAAGGTCGCCACAGAGAGCGGCCTGACGGCGAATCTGGACATCAAGTTTTGATTCGTTTCCCTCAGCATCCTGAATACCATATAGTTCAGAATCTTTTGATGTAATCACCGATACTATCAGGGCGGCATATTTTGCACATGATCTGTGCGGAATATGCCGCCCTGCATTTCAATAGATTACTTCTCGGTGCAAGATTCACATGAGAAATAAGTGCTTATGAACAGCTTAGGGATGAGTCACTGAACGGCACCGTTTCTTTAACACCGTTCCTAATCAAACAAATTGTAACAACCAAGGCCTTGGTATAACCCCTGTCGCTTGTAGATTTCCTGCTATCCTAAACACCTGATAACTCCGGCCTGTTTAGACCGGGGTTCGATGCTTTTTCAACAAAAATCCGCATCCATGATGGCGGGATTGCAGTGGCAGGCATTGCTTCGCTCGTTACTGTCAGTCTTATCCAAGTTTTTCACACAGTCCGGTGACTACTCCATCTTCTTTGCAATACTGCGTCCCTTCCCAACACGGCCTATCGCCAAAACTTCGTTGCCATACTGAGGTGTTGGACATTCTCTCCTCGGTATAAGGTCACTGAGTGTACTTCTTTATTTTGTGTACTGCGTCATCATCGTTATAGTCCTAAATCTCAATGATATATTATCTTCATAAGGGAAACAACAATCCCTACCCTATCC
>JAJQHT010000064.1 GCA_021199595.1 Oscillospiraceae bacterium | reverse complement strand
TTATAGTATATTCCCAGCACCAGCACATAGGCGGAGGAAAAGCCCGCCAGGATTCCGTTCAGGGCCGTAATCAGCAGAGACGGCAGCGCCATATTCAGCCCCGCCGGAATCCCCACGGCATAGAGCCTGCGGCAGAGGGAGCCGTTCCACATCTCCCGCCGGAGCCGCACCCGCAGGGGCGCGGGCTTCGCGAGATACACGGCGATATACACCGCCAGCGGCGTTATCTGGCCGATGCCGGTAGCCCAGGCCGCGCCCTTTATCCCCAGGGCGGGAATCGGCCCCAGGCCAAAAATCAGCACCGGGTCGAGAAGCACGTTCACCACGCAGCCGCTTATCATGCTGGCCATGGCCACGGTCATTTTCCCCTCCGCCTGGAACAGCTTCTCAAAGGCGATGCCCACGGTGATGGGGACAGAAAAGGCCACCACGATGGCGGCGTACTCCGTGCCATAGGCCAGCACGGCGGCGTCCGAGGTGAAAAGCCCCAGGAACCAGGGAGCCAGAGCCTCGCACAGCAGAGTCAGAACCAACCCATGCGCCACGCTCAGGCTCACGCCCAGGGAGGCCGCGTCGCTGGCCCGTTCTGAATCTCCCGCCCCCAGATAATAGGCCGCCGACGTATTCAGCCCCACGCCAAAGCCCACCGCCACCGCATTTATCAGGTTCTGGATGGGATACACCAGGCTCAGCGCAGTCATGGCCTGCTCGCTGATTTTTGCCACGAAATAGCTGTCCACAATATTATACAGCGCTGTCACCAGCATGGACGTGACCATTGGCAACGACATGGAAACCACCAGCGGCAGTACCCGCCGCTCCTTCATAAACGTCTGCTCCATCATACTTTCTCCCCAAAAAACGTCTAAAAAAATTCGCCCCACCCGCCCGCAGGCCGGTGTGACGAAAAATGGGCCGCAGCCCAGAAAAGTTCACCCATGAGTCGCTCATGTTTTGGAAACTCAGCATATCACGACAATGTGATTTTGTCAAGGCTCCGGGAGACGCCGCCTTCTGCTGCGGGGCAGGTCATTCTGTGTCCCTGCGGGACAGAAGGCCCGCGAGATAGAGCGCGGCACCGGCGGCGGTAAGGGCGATGCCGACTGTCCAATATACCCGCATGAGGCGGCTGGTCGTGCCATATATTTCCAAAACACCCTGGAAGACGCTGCCCACGGTCAGTGTAGCAATGCCGGAATGATAGAGGTTCTGCGGCAGACGGGTGGGAACGGGACAGCGACCGAGCAGCGTCATGGCGCAGAAGGGCACCGCGCCGCCCAGCAGGGGAAAGGCAAAGGCATATATCATATACCCTGAGTAGACGTCGTGGCTGAAATGCTCATATACCGCCCCAAACACCATGCAGAACACGGCGGCCAGCAGATAGACGAAAGCGGTCTTTGCCGCCGTCAGGCGGGCGGACTCAGTAGCCGATATAAACAATGTCGCTCACGCTCCTCTCCTTGATGGTGCGGCCGCTGGAGGTGGGGTTGTTGACCACCACACCGTTGAAGACCATGGTGGAGGAGCCGCCCCCGTCCAGGTTATAGGCGGTTTCAGCCCCCAGGGACTGCATAAATTCCGCCAGCTCATACAGGGTCAGGCCCGCGCTCTCCTCCGTGCGGCCATCGGAGACCACCAGCAGATAATGCAGGTCGTCCACCACGCCGATGGCTGTGCGGGGGTTGCTCGTTTTTGCCTTGCCCACCTCATCGTCAGAGGTGACGGAAATGATCCCGTTTTCCACCAGGGCCGGGCCGAAGGACAAAATCTGCGCCGCCCCCTGCGCCAGCAGGGTCTCCGCTGTCACAGCGCTCTCCGTGATAATTTCAAAGGTGCCGTCGGCGTAGATGACGAGATCCTCCTGGCTCCGGGCGGCGTCGGCCCGATACAGGACGCTGTTTCGCAGCACATAGCCGGACTCCTGCGCCCCGTAGTAATCTCCATTGATGGCCAAAATCGCGCCCACGGAATCGGCGATCTCAGAGGTCTTGGCCGTCACGTTCCGACCATAGGTATTTTCCGCAAAGGCGGTTTTCAGGTATTCCGCCGAGGACACTATCACGTCCGCCACATAGATGGAGGTGTCATGTTCCCGGTATTCCGTGATGGTGATGGTGATGTTTTCATCGCTGTAGGAGCTTCCCGTAATGACAGGCTCGCTGGCCTCCTCGCTGGCCGCAGGTTCTTCTGCTGACGCCTCTGCGGGTTCTGCCGTGGATTGCTCTGCAGCGCTTTCCGCGCCGGTCTCCGAAGAAACAGCAGTGGGGACAGGCTGGGCCGCGCTGTCCTCCACAACTGCATAGGAGCGGCGTATCACGAAGGTATCCAGGGCCACATAGACGGTGAAGGCCGTCAGCAGGATGCCATAGCATATGGCCCATGCGTATTTTTTCCGAAGCATCGCTTTACCTCGTCTCCCGCTGGGGTTGGGGCTGCGCCTTGGGCCGGCGGCGGAATATGACCTTCCGCTGCACAAAATAGCTGACAGAGAACATGGCAAGCTCCACGCCCAGCTTGGCGATATAGCGGTTGAGGCCAAGGCCATCCGCCAGCAGCCGCAGCAGCAGGGTGTTTGCCAGCAAAATGGCAGCGGCCATGGCAAAATATTGCAGTGCTGCGCTCAGCAGCTTCTCTTTGCTTTTGAATACGAGCGTGCGGTTAATGGTAAAATTCACGCTGGCGCTGACGGCCCTGGCGCAGACATTGGAAACGGTCAGCCGGCCCGTCAGGGAAACCAGCAGACTGAACAGCCCAAAATCCACCAGAAACCCGGCAAAGGAGGAGGCAGAAAATTTCAGGATCTCACCATACACCCGGCAGGAATCCTTCACCGTGCTGAAATGGGAGGCGGCGTTGTTGTCGATATAAATGGTCTGGATGGGCAGCTCCCGAACGGGGATGCGCCGCCGGGCGCAGTGGAGCAGCACCCGCATCTCATACTCATACCGCTCCCCAGCAATCTGCGCAAGCTCCGGCAAAAGCTGGCTGCTGAAAGCCCGCAGGCCCGTCTGGGTATCCTGGATAGAAAGGCCCGTAACAAGCCGATAAACCCGGCAGGTGACGGCGTTTCCAAACCGGCTGCGCCGAGGCACGTCCTTTCGGTTCAGAGCGCGGCTTCCCAAAATCAGCGCGTCCGGCTGCTCCTGGGCGGCCTGACAGACCCGGAGGGCGTCTCCGATATTGTGCTGCCCGTCCGCATCCAAGGTAACAACAACATAGGAGCCGGCAAAGTTTTCCCGGATATAGGCAAGGCCGGTCTTGATGGCCCTGCCCTTGCCTCGGTTCCGCTCGTGGGTGACGACAGCGGCATTCTCCCGCAGCTGGGCAAACGTCTCGCGCCAGGCTTCCCCGCTGCCGTCGTCCACGACCACCGGCTCCAGGCCGGCCCGGCGGGCCTGATGCACCAGCTCCGGCAGCTCCGGCCCCGGTTCATAGGCCGGTATCAAGGCGATCCACTGATGGGCCGTCATGGAATCATCTCCTTCCGGCGGAGAACCGGTCACATACCGCCGGAGGCGCCGCCCATACCGCCAGTCATGCCGCCGTCATAGTTCATGCCGCTGTCTAAATTGGCGTCCGGCATGGTTCCTACCGTACTGTCGGAGACCGTGCCGCCGGTCTCTGTGTTTGCCCAGTTTCCTCTGCCGCCGCCCATGTTGCCGCCCATGCCGCCCATACCGGCGGAACCATAGATAAGGCTCGTCATGGAAACGGTGGTGGAAGCGGTTCCGGCAGTGATGGTGTAGCTCTCGCCTACGGTTAGGTCAGGGCAGCTTACGATAACGGTGCTGTAGCTCTTGTCCGGGCTGAAGCTGGCCAGGACGCTGCCGCTGCTGTCCGCGATGGAGAGGGCTGTACCCGCCTGCTGGGCGGTGAGGCTCACGGTAATGACCCCCTGGGTGGAGGTGGAGCTGACGGATTCCTCCATTCCCCCGGCGCTGACGGCGATAAGGATGCCGCCGGTAACAACGCACTCGCCGTTGAAGTCCAGCGCGCCGTTCATGCTGTCCGTAGGCCCGGAGACATAGGTCTCACCCCCGGAAATATACATACTGCCATTGGAGTCAAGACCGTCACCGCTGGCGTTTACATAGAGCGTGCCGCCGCTGATGGAGAGATACGCTCCCTCCGTAGCGCCAAACATATCGCCGCCAAAGCCGCCGAAGCCGCTGCTGTCGTTGCCGCCCGCGGCGTTCAGTCCGTCGTCACTCGAGGTCACATAGATGGTTCCGCCAGTGATGTCGATGGACAGGCCCTCCAGGCCCTCATAGCTCTGGGAGACGTTGATCTCACCGCCGGATATGACCAGGGCGCTGTCCGCGTGGACGCCGTCGTCCCCGGACTGAATGGCAAAGGCGCCGCCGGAGATGGTTACGTCCCCGTTGCTGTGGAGGGCGTCGTCGCAGGCGTCAATGGTGAAGGTGCCGTCGGAGATGGTGATGCTCCCCTCCGCCTTCAGGCCCTTGGCGCTGACGCTGTCCTCCTGGGAGGCGCTCATATTGTTCCAGTAGTCAAAGCCCATGCCGAAGCCGGTGACAGTCTGGGCCTCCCCGCTGCCGCCGCCGGTGGTGATGTCAAAGCTGCCGCCGCTGACAGTGAGATAGGCCCCGGCGCTGATGCCGTCCCCCTCGGCGGTGATGGTCAGGGATCCGCCGATGATATACACAAAGCCCAGCTCGGC
>JAJQHT010000287.1 GCA_021199595.1 Oscillospiraceae bacterium | reverse complement strand
TTACAAACCCGCCCGCCCGTTACACGGAGGCAACTCTCATCCGCGCCATGGAGGAGAAGGGCATTGGCCGCCCCAGTACCTACGCGCCCACCATTTCCACCATCACCGCCAGGGAATATGTGGTCAAGGAGGGCAAGCACCTTCGCCCCACGCCTCTTGGAGAGACGGTGACGAAGCTGATGGAGGAGCGGTTCCCGGATGTGGTGGATGTGCAGTTTACCGCCAGAATGGAGGATTCACTGGATAAAGTGGAGGAGGGCGAGGAGAACTGGAAGCAGGTTCTTCACGAGTTCTATGACGGCTTTTCTCAGGAGCTGGAAAATGCCGAGACTGCGTTGGAGGGCATCCACATCAAGGTGCCGGATGAGGTCTCGTCGGAGATTTGCCCCAAGTGTGGGAAAAATCTTGTGTATAAAAAAAGCCGGTTTGGCCGGTTCCTGGCCTGCCCGGGTTATCCTGAGTGCAGCTTTACCATGCCGATCGTGGTGGAAATGCCGGGCAAATGCCCCAAGTGCGGCTCCCGCATCCTGAAACGCACGTCCAAGAAGGGCTATCCCTATTATGCCTGCGAAAAGGGTGCGGCCTGCGGCTTCATGACCTGGGACGTTCCCACGGTGGACACCTGCCCCTCCTGCGGCAAAACCATGTTCAAGCTCTCTGGCAAGGGCCAGCGCAAGCCCTTCTGCATCAACGAGGAATGTGAAAACTTCCTGCCAGAGGAAAAGCGCGGTTATCGCTATCGGGCGAAAAAGACCACAGAGACCGCCGAGGAGAACGCTGAAGGGAGCGAATCGACCACCTCTGCGGAGGAAAATCCGGCCAAAAAGACAAGCACAGCGAAAAAAACCGGCACAACGAAAAAGGCCGCCGCATCCAAGACCGGCAGCACAACGAAAAAGACGACCGCCAAATCGCCTGCTACCAAAAAGAGCACGTCGTCTAAGAAAAAAACGACAACGACGGAGGGTGATGGCTAATGGAACCTGTCTCCGTTATAGGGGCGGGTCTTGCTGGGTGCGAGGCTGCATGGCAGCTTGCGGAGCGGGGCATCCCTGTGCGGCTTCATGAGATGAAGCCGGAGAAGATGACTCCGGCCCACACGTCGCCGCTTTTTGCGGAGCTTGTCTGCTCCAACTCCCTGCGGGGGGACGACCTTTCTAACGCCGTTGGCCTGTTGAAGGAGGAGCTGCGCCGCATGGGGAGCCTTATCATGCTCTCTGCCGAGCGGCATCGCGTTCCTGCCGGCGGGGCGCTGGCGGTGGACAGAATGGCCTTCGCCCAGACTATCACGGACATGATTCGGACTCATCCCAACATCCAGGTGATAGAGGGGGAGCTGACGGACTTTCCGGCGGGGGAGTGCATTGTCGCCACTGGGCCGCTGACGAGTGATGGATTAATTCCCGCCATTGGCGAAAAATGTGGAGATAAGGATTTTCTCCATTTCTATGACGCTGCCGCCCCGCTGATAGCGGCGGAGAGCATCGACATGGAGAAGGCCTGGTTTGGCTCCCGTTATGGCAAGGGAACGGCAGATTACATCAACTGCCCCATGAATAAAGAGGAATACATTGCTTTTACGGAGGCTCTGGCTTCTGCCAGGCAGGCGGAGGTTCATGGCTTTGAGGACGGTGGCGTATTTGAGGGCTGTATGCCTGTGGAGGTCATGGCCCGCCGGGGCCAGGACACCCTGCGCTATGGGCCTTTGAAGCCGGTGGGGCTGCGCCACCCGGAAACAGGGGAGAGCTATTACGCCGTCGTTCAGCTTCGGCGTGACAACGACGAGGGAACGGTGTATAATCTTGTGGGCTTTCAGACGCACCTGACCTTTCCGGAGCAGCGGCGTGTTTTTGGCATGATACCCGCCCTGGCGGGCGCGGAATACCTGCGTTATGGAAAAATGCACCGCAACACCTTCCTGAACTCCCCGGCTCTGCTGGATAGATATTACCGCCTTCGCAGCGAGCCGCGTCTGTCCTTTGCCGGGCAGATGACTGGAGTGGAGGGGTATGTGGAATCCAGCGCCTCCGGCCTGCTGGTTGGGATAGAGACAGCCCGCCGGTTAAAAGGGCTGGAGCCTCTGGATTTGCCCCGAATTACGGCGACCGGCGCGTTAGCGCTTTATGTTTCCAGCGGCGGGGCCAGCGGGGATTTCCAGCCCATGAATATAAATTTTGGTATCATCGAGCCATATAGCGAGCGCATCCGCAGCAAGCGTGAGCGGAATCTGAAAATTGCAGAGCGGGCTTTGGCCGAGCTGGATGAGCGCATAGGGCGCGCGGATTTTAAGGCGTAACGCCTGGAGAAGGAGGGACGCAAGGGATGAAGATAATACTGGACGCCATGGGCGGAGATAATGCTCCTGCCTCTGTGGTGGAAGGGGCAGTCCGCGCCAGCAAGGAACTGGATGTGGACGTCGTTCTGGTAGGCCGGGAGGCGGAGATTGACCAGTGCCTCGCCGCCTGCGGCAGTGCAAGAGGAGAGCATATCCAGGTTGTGAATGCCACCGAGGTTGTTACGATGGAGGATGACCCCAGCATGGCGACCCGCCGGAAAAAGGATTCCTCCATGACCGTGGCCCTGACGATGCTGAAAAACGGCGAGGGGGACGCGGTGGTATCTGCTGGAAGCACAGGCGCTTTGCTGACCGGTGCAACCCTGATTGTCAAGCGCATCCGGGGTATTCGTCGGGCCGCCATGGGGCCTGTCCTGCCAAACGGCGGCAAGGGCGTGCTGCTGATGGACTGCGGCGCGAATGTGGATTGCACGCCGGAATATCTGCTGCAATTTGCTTATATGGGTTCTTTTTATGTGGAGCGGCTCATGGGCTGTGAAAAGCCCCGTGTGGCTCTTTTGAACGTTGGCACAGAGGACACAAAGGGCGGTTCGCTGCAAAAGGAGAGCTTTGCTCTTCTGCGTGAGGCGGCGGACGCCGGGCGGATTAATTTCATCGGCAACGCCGAGGGCAGCGACCTGATGACGGGCCGCGTGGACGTGATGGTGACGGACGGATTTTCCGGCAACGTCATGCTGAAAACCGTGGAGGGCGCGGCGAAATTCATGTTCAGTCAGCTCAAAGGCGTGTTATATGCCAGCACGAAAAACAAGCTGGTGGCCCTGGCAATCAAAAAGGATCTTTCCGGCATGAAAGCCATGCTCGACCCCGCCGAGGTTGGCGGGACGGCTATGCTTGGCATTTCTAAGCCGGTGATCAAAGCACATGGAAGCTCGGACGGACGGGCCATATTCAACGCCATCCGGCAGGCGGCAGCCTGTGCAGAGGCGGATGTGGCCGGCGCGATCGCGGCTAACATAGAATATATGAAAATCGAAAAGGAGACCTAAAACCCATGGTGTATGAGAAAATCGTAAGTATGATCTGCGAACAGTTCGGCATGGAGCCGGAGGAACTGAGTGAAAGTTCTACCTTCACGGAGGATCTTGGTATAGATTCCGTGGACGTGGTGGAGCTTGTTGTGGAGCTGGAGGCCGAGTTTGGTATGTCCGAGATCCCGGAGGAGGATCTCAAGAAGATGCATACCATCGGTGATCTGGCCGAGTATGTGCGCACTCACGCGGACGTCTGATGGAGCAGCTGGAACAGCGGCTTGGCTATAGCTTCTCAAATCGCGCCTATCTGGATACTGCGCTGACCCACAGCTCCTACGCCAACGAGCAGGGACACCAGCAAAGCAATGAGCGCCTGGAATTTCTGGGCGATTCCGTGCTGGGCTTCTGTGTGGCGAAGGCGCTGTGGCGGCTGTATCCTGATATGCCTGAGGGCGGACTGACCCGCCTGCGGGCAGAGCTGGTGTGCGAGGCGAGCCTGCACCATGTGGCGCTGACGCTGGGACTGGGGCTTTATATCCATCTTGGCAAAAATGAGGAATGCAACGGCGGGCGGGAGCGCACCTCCATCCTGGCCGACTGCGTGGAGGCCATTATTGCTGCCATCTACCTCGACGGGGGCATGGCGCCGGCAGAAGCGTTCATTGAGGAGTATATTCTCAAAGACCTGAGGGCCGGACATTATCCCTTCAGAACGGACTATAAAACCCAGCTCCAGGAGCTTTTGCAGCGAGAGGGAGGCGCTACCCCGGTCTATGCTATCGTGGCGGAGAGCGGCCCGGATCATAACAAGAGCTTCACCGCGAGCGTTACGCTTCATGACGGCTCTCAGATTCAGGGAGAGGGGAAAAGTAAAAAAGAGGCGGAGCAGATGGCCGCCAAGGCGGCGCTGCAAACGTTGGAGGACTGATGGCGAGAAGAAGCATCATTCCCATGTTCGTCCCGCATTTGGGCTGCCCGAACGACTGCGTCTTTTGTGACCAAAAGCGCATCTCCGGCAGCCCTTCGCCTGTATGCGGGGCGGATGTAGCCTATGCCCTGGAAATGACCAAGAACAGAGGACAGCGGGGGGTGGAGCTTGCCTTTTACGGCGGGAGCTTCACCGCGATAGACAGGGGAACACAGCAGGAACTGCTGTCCGCCGCCGCGCCTTATCGCGCGGACGGAACAGTAGGGGCCGTGCGCCTGTCCACCAGGCCGGACGCCATTGATGAGGACATCCTGGAATTTTTAAAATTCTGGGGCGTGCAGACCGTGGAGCTGGGCGCACAGTCCATGAATGATTGTGTTCTGCTGGCGAGCGGGCGGGGCCATACGGCGGCGGAGACTGTCCGGGCTGCCGGGCTTGTCAAGGCG
>JAJQHT010000034.1 GCA_021199595.1 Oscillospiraceae bacterium | reverse complement strand
GGCCCACATGGAGCGTGACAAAACACTCCTGCACGCCCATGGCCCGTATTTTTTCCAGCAGCTCCGGGGTGAAATGCAGGCCCGCCGTGGGCGCGGCGGCGCTGCCCGGCTCGCGGGAATAGACAGTCTGATACCGCTCCGGATCGTCAAGCTGGGCCTTGATATAGGGCGGCAGCGGCATCTGGCCCAAGCGCTCCAGAATCTCCAGAAAAATGCCCTGATATGCAAACCGAATCACCCGGTTGCCTCCCTCGGCCACGGACTCCACAACACCGGTCAGCTCTCCATCCCCAAAGGTCACGGACGTACCGGGGCGCATTTTCTTGCCCGGGCGGGTCAGGCACTCCCAGCGGTTTTCTCCCAGGTCGCGCAGCAGCAGCACCTCCACCGCGCCCCCCGTGGGGCGGGTTCCAAAAAGCCGGGCGGGAATGACCCGGGAATCGTTCATCACCAGGCAGTCCCCCGGCCGGAGGTAGTCCGGCAGGTCATAGAAATGGCGATGTTCGATTGCTCCGGTGTCCTTATCCAGCACCAGGAGGCGGGAGCCGTCCCGCCGCTCCAGCGGCGTTTGCGCAATCAGCTCCTCCGGCAGGTCATACATAAAATCCGATGTTTTCAAAATCAATAAGCTCCGTATTGCAGATTTGTGCCCGTGTAGTAAAAGCCCAGAATGTCCTGGTAATCCTTGCTGTAGTACTGCGCCATGGCATAGGCCCCCCACTGACTCATGCCCACGTTATGCCCATAGCCATAACGGGTGCAGGTGAAGCTGTCAGAGCTTGCGTCATACGTGACGCTGAATCGGTAGGAATAGGCCGTAAATCCAAAGGCACTGAGAAAATTCCACCGGGTGAACGACGAGCTTTGGGACACGGTGGCGGTATTGCCGTTCACGTCCGTGAGGGTGATGCTCTCCACATTGCCCGTGGCCGAATAGGTGTTCACGGTGATGCCGTCGGCGGCGATGGTGCCAAGGCCCAGCTTGGAGGCCATCGAGGACATGGCAGAGCCTGTCCTGGAGATGGTGAAGCTGTTGGTATAATTGGATATAAGACTCTTGGCGGCAGCCTCATAGGGGTCGATCTTGCCGGTGAGATAGGCAACAGTGCCGCCCCACACATGGGCCGCATCCTCCGTGGCCCCGCCGTCAGAGGAAAAGAAGGTGCAGGAGCAGATAGACCCGTTATAGGTCAGATATACGCCCTTTGTGGCGTCCGCCGCCGCATCGGTGGCGGAGAAATAGCTCTCCGAGTAGCTGATGGCCCGGCCCCGATACAGCATACTGCCATTGTTGCATATCACATCGAAGCCATACTGGGAATAGGACGACCAGTCGCAGGTCATGACCATGCTGCGAATTGCCACGGCCATGGCCTTCAGCGCCTCGCTGGGCCAGGTGTTAGAGACCTCATAGGGCAGCACGCCCTTCACATAGTCCTCCACATCCACATAGTTTACAAGGGTGATTTTCCCGCTGCTGTAATACGCCTGACGGAACTCAAAGGCTCCATAATAGCGGTATTCGCTGTTCACGCAGGTGACAGTGCTGGTATCCGCGGGACAGATGGCAAAGGTATCGGAGAAGGTATAGCTGTTTCCGCTGCCATCCTGCACAGTGAAGGTGCTGCCGTCCGTGGTCACGGTAACGGTGCTGCTGCTTATTGTTCCGCTCTGCGTATATGTCCGATTAGAGATAGTTCCGTATGTAAAGCCGCCGCTGTTTTGCAGTGTGACCGTGGAGACGCTGGTTTCATAAGACTTTGTGCTGACAAAAAGCCCCACCCGTATGGTCTGGGCCGGAACGGAGACCGTGCTGCTCAGGAAGTTGGCCGGGGTATCCGCCACATCCTCCGGCGAGGTGGTTGCGGAGGGCGTGGTGGTTTCCGAATCCGACGAGGTAGCGCTCTGGGTATCGCCGGCCGCCTCCGCAAGGCGCTGGAAGATGGCCGCCGCCTCCGCCCTGGACGCGGCATCCTGCGGGCTGAAGCTGCCGCTGGTTCGGCCCTGGATGATGCCGTACTGCTGCATGGCATACACGTCCGAATAGGCCCAGGAGCTGATGGAGCTGTCGTCCGTGAAGGTCGTCGTGTCCGACGACTTTTCCAGAGACAGGCCATAGCTCGTAATAAAGCGGTTCAGCATGGCGCACATCTGCTCGCGGGTGATGAGGTTGCTGGGAGCGAAAATATCCGAGGAGCCAAGGCCGGTCACAATGCCCTTTTCATAGGCCCAGACGGCGTAGCCTGCGTAATACTGGCTGTAGTCCACGTCGGAAAAGATGTGGTAGCTGGCCTGGATATAGTCGCTCCTGACGTAGCCGGTATAGGAGCCGGAGGAGACCTTGTACCAGTCCCCTGACTGGCCCACGATAGTGACAGTCGTCCCCTTGCTCAGCGTAGTAACCACACTGTAGGACGTTCCCGCCCCGCTGCGAAGATTCACCCCGGAGCCGGTTATTGTCGCGGCGCACCATGCGTCCGCATTCACCCCGGCATAGCGGCCCAGCACAGTAATAAACATGGCTCTGGTCATGCTGCCGCTGGGTGTAAAGGTTGTGCTCGTGGTACCCTGAAAAAGCCCTTTTTCGGTCACATAGGACACCGCATCATAATACCAGGCAGAGCTGGATACGTCGGAAAAATCGCTGACTGACGCCGCTGTCGCCGGAATCAGCAGGCCCAGCGCCATGGCAAGTATCAGCAAAATTCCCAGAGCGCTCAATAAAATATGTTTCAGACCATCCGTCATGGGTGCTCCTCCGTCTCTTTCGGGATGTTTTTACACAAAAAAATTCTCCACTTATTATAATGCCGGACAGAAATTATGTCAATCCAGAGAAAAAGGCGCCAGATACGCAAAAAAACTCTTGCATCCCACAGACAAACGTGGTAAGATACACCACACACGGACAAATGACTTTTGTGTGGGGACATTTTCACAATCCTCACAACCTTAAAGTAAAGGCATAGACTATATCAGGAGGTCAAAGGAATGAACAAACTCAAAGTAGGCGTTATCGGCGGAACTGGCATGGTAGGGCAGCGATTCGTATCGCTGCTGGCAGAGCATCCATGGTTTGAGCTGACCGCCATCGCCGCCAGCAGCCGCAGCGCCGGCAAGACCTATGAGGAGGCCGCCGGAAGCCGCTGGGCGCTGGAGGTTCCCATGCCGGAAAAGGCCAAGGGCATTGTGGTACAGAGCGCCACAGACGATAAAGAAGCGATTGCCTCTCAGGTGGATTTCGTCTTTTCCGCCGTGGATATGCAGAAGGACGAAATTAAGGCCCTGGAGGAGGCGTATGCAAAGCTGGAATGCCCGGTGGTTTCCAACAACAGCGCCCACCGCTGGACGCCGGACGTTCCCATGGTGGTGCCTGAAATCAATCCCGGCCATCTGGAGATTATACCCGCCCAGCGCAAGCGTTTGGGGACAAAGCGGGGCTTCATCGCCGTAAAATCGAATTGCAGCCTGCAAAGCTACGTTCCGGCCCTCCACCCTCTGAAGGACGAATTTGGCCTGACGGAGGCGCTGGTCTGCACATATCAGGCCATTTCCGGCGCGGGAAAGACCTTCGAGACCTGGCCGGAGATGGTGGACAACGTCATCCCCTACATCGGCGGCGAGGAGGAGAAGTCCGAGCAGGAGCCGATGAAGCTGTGGGGCACCATTCAGGACGGCAAGATCGTCAACACCGACACCCCCAACATCACCTCTCAGTGCCTGCGGGTCCCTGTCAGCGACGGCCACATGGCGGCGGTGTTCATGAGCTTCGCGGGCGAAAAGCCCTCCATCGAGGAAATCAAGGAGACCTGGGCCAACTACAAGGGCCGCGCCCAGGAGCTGGAGCTGCCCTCCGCCCCCAAGCAGTTCCTGCACTACTTTGAGGACCCCAACTATCCCCAGACCAAGCTCCAGCGGGACCTGGAGGGCGGCATGGCCATCTCTCTGGGCCGTCTGCGGGAGGACACCCAGTATGACTACAAGTTTGTGGGCCTGAGCCACAACACCCTCCGGGGTGCTGCCGGCGGCGGCGTGCTGCTGGCGGAGTTGCTGGCAGCGGAAGGATACCTCATCCACAAGTAATCTGCACCGGGCGGCCCCGCCGCCCGGCCCCCGGTCCATTAACCGCCTGGACATTATTGTCAGAAAGGAAATCGCTATGAAAACCCCTATCTTTACCGGCGCCTGCGTCGCAATCGTGACCCCCTTTCAGGATGGCAACATCGACTTCGACAAACTGGGCGAACTGATCGAAATGCAGATCGCCGCCGGGACCGACGCCATCTGCATTTGCGGCACCACCGGCGAGTCCTCCACCATGACGGTGGAAGAGCATGAGGACGCCATCCGGTACTGCATCGAAAAGGTGAACCACCGCTGCAAGGTGGTGGCCGGGACGGGCAGCAACTGCACCAGGAGCGCCCTGGAGCTGAGCCTCTTTGCCGAGAAGTGCGGCGCGGACGGCCTGCTGCTGGTCACCCCGTATTACAACAAGACCACACAGGCCGGTCTGGTGAAGCACTACACCTACATCGCGGACCGGGTCAACACCCCCATGATCCTCTACAACGTGCCCTCCCGCACTGGCATCTCCTTCACTGCGGACACCTATTACCAGCTCTCCAAGCACCCCATGATTAACGGCATCAAGGAGGCTTCGGGCAACTTCTCTCTGGTGGTCCACACCCGCGCCCTGTGCGGCGACGAGATGAACATCTGGTCCGGCAACGACGACCAGGTGGTGCCCAT
>JAJQHT010000182.1 GCA_021199595.1 Oscillospiraceae bacterium | reverse complement strand
CCTTAAGGAATACTACGACAGCGACCCCCGGCTCCACGACCTTATCGACACCGCCCGCGCCCTGGAGGGTATGCCCCGGCACGCCTCCACCCACGCCGCCGGGGTGGTCATATCCGAGCGACCCCTGACGGACTATGTGCCGCTCGCGAGAAACGACGAGTCCATCGTCTGCCAGTTTCCCATGACTACGCTGGAGGAGCTTGGCCTTTTGAAGATGGACTTTCTGGGCCTGCGGAACCTGACAGTTTTGCGGGACGCGGAGGTGCTGGTGCAGCGGACGGAGCCGGACTTCCATGTGGAGGACATTCCGGAGGACGACCCGGACACCTTCCAAATGCTCACGGAGGGAAACACCTGCGGGGTGTTTCAGCTTGAATCCACCGGCATGACCGGGGTGTGCGTGGGCCTCAAGCCCAAGAGCATCGAGGACATCACCGCCGTCATCGCCCTATACCGCCCCGGCCCCATGGACTCCATCCCCCGCTTTCTCGAGTGCGCCGTCCATCCGGAGAAGATTGTCTACAAGCACCCGCTGCTCCAGCCCATCCTGGACGTCACATACGGCTGCATCGTCTACCAGGAGCAGGTCATTGACATCTTCCGCCACCTGGCGGGCTTCTCGCTGGGGCAGGCCGACCTGATTCGCCGGGCCATGTCGAAGAAAAAGCATGACGTGATAGATGCGGAGCGAAAGGCCTTCGTCCACGGCGACCCGTCCCGGAACATCCCCGGCTGCGTGGCAAACGAAGTGGACGAGGCCACCGCGAACAGCATCTATGACGAGATTCTGGACTTCGCCTCCTATGCCTTCAACAAAGCCCACGCCGTCAGCTACGCCATCGTAGCCTACCGCACGGCCTGGATGAAGCGCCACTGGCCGCGGGAATATATGGCGGCATTGCTGACAAGCGTGCTCGATTCCTCCGGCAAGGTGGCGGAGTATATTGCCGAGTGCAGGAACCTGGGCATCGCCCTGCTGCCCCCGGACGTTAACGAGTCGGATGCGGACTTCACCGTGGCGGGTGGGAACATCCGCTTCGGCCTCGCGGCGGTCAAGGGCGTGGGACGCGGCTTTGTCGCAGAGCTGATGGCCCAGCGGGAGGCAGACGGGCCGTTTACCGCTTTCGACGAGTTCTGCCGCCGGATGTACGGCAGGGAGCTGAACCGCCGCCCGGTGGAGAGTCTCATTCGGGCCGGGGCCTTTGATTCCCTGGGCTATAAGCGCCGCGTTCTGCTGTCCGTGCTGGACACGGTGCTGGACGGCGTGAACCGGACGGGCCGCAGCAACGTGGTCGGCCAGATGGATATGTTCTCCATGGCGGACGCGGAACCGGAGCCGCCCATGGAGCTGCCGGATTTGGACGAGTTCACCCCCCAGGAGCGGATGGCCATGGAGAAGGAATACACCGGCCTCTATCTGACCGGGCACCCCATGGACGATTACCGCGGGGACTCGCAGCGGCTGGGGGCTGTGCCCATCGCCTCCATTCTGGAGGCCTTTGCCGGGCATGAGGAGATACCCGCCTTTCAGGACGGCCAGACTGTCAGCGTGGCCGGTATCGTCCAGGCCGCCCGCACCCGCACGACGAAAAACAACACTCTCATGAGCTACGTCACCCTGGAGGACGATACCGGCTCCATGGAGCTTCTGGCCTTCCAGCGGACGCTGGATCAGGCGGCGGGGTATCTCACGGAGAACAGCGCCATCTACTGCACGGGCCGCATCTCCGTCCGGGACGAGAAGGAGCCGCAGCTCATGCTGGATATGGCCCTGCCGCTGAAGGGCCTGACGCCGGAAACAGTGGCCCAGTACCGCCGCCCGGCCCGCCGGGAGCAGACGTCCGTTCAGGAGGAGATTCCGCAGCGCCGGACGCTGTGGGTCAAGCTCCCGGCGCGGGACGAGAAGGCCCTTCACCGCATCGAGCTGGTGCTGACCATGTTCCCCGGCACAGACCCCCTGGTCATTTATTTCGCGGACACCAAAAAGCGCCTGGGCGCGAGGTGCCTGATTCATCCCGCTCTGGTGGAGGAGCTGCAAGAGCGCTTTGGGGCGGAAAACGTTGTAGTAAAATAACAAAAAACATTTTAAAAAGATTCGAGGGCAGAGCCATAGAAGACACGACGATGAAAAAGGAACGGGCGGCGCTGGCGGGACTATCCGCCGCCGCCATGGATGCGGCGGAGCGCAGCGACGAGGCCAGCATGGCGGAGCTTTGGCGGCTCGCGGAGACCGCCGGGGCGGAGCCTGTCTGCACGCTGCTGCAAACGAGGGACAAGCCGGAGCCGCGCACCTTCCTGGGCACAGGCAAGGTCGAGGAGCTGAAAGAGCTGGCGGAAAACGAGGAATGCTCCCTTGTCATATTCGACAACGACCTATCCCCCTCCCAGGCGCGGGTGCTGGAGGAGCTGCTGGGCGTGCGGGTCATGGACAGGACGGGCCTGATTCTGGATATTTTCGCCCAGCGCGCTCATACCAGAGAGGGAAAGCTCCAGGTGGAGCTGGCGCAGTATCAATACCTCCTGCCCCGGCTGACGGGTATGTGGACACATTTGAAGCGCCAGGCCGGCACATCCGCGCCCATCGGCACGCGCGGCCCCGGCGAGACCCAGCTGGAGACCGACCGGCGGCACATCCGCCGCCGCATCCAGAAGCTCACGGAGGAGCTGGAGCAGGTGCGCCGCGTTCGGAACACGCAGCGCCGCCGCCGGGAGAAAAACGTCCTGCCCGTGGTGGCGCTGGTAGGGTACACAAATGCGGGAAAATCCACGCTCTTAAACGCCCTGACCGGGGACTGCATCCAGACAGGCGACCGGCTGTTCGACACATTGGACACCACCACCCGGCGCATCGCCCTCCCCGGCGGAGGCCAGGCGCTGCTGTCCGACACCGTTGGCTTTATCCGAAAGCTCCCCACGGAGCTGGTGGACGCCTTCAAGGCCACCCTGGAGGAGCTGACCTATGCGGATCTGCTGCTCCACGTCATCGACATATCAAACCCGGAGTATGAGACCCAGGCGCAGGTGGTGGACGAGCTTATCGACCGCCTGGGGGCGGGCCAGACCCCCTGCCTGCGGGTATATAATAAGTGCGACGCCTTCTTTGGCCGCCTGCCCAGCCGGGAGGACGAGGTATGCGTCTGCGCCCGCACAGGGGAGGGCACGGCAACGCTGCTCCACGCAATAGAAAAGCGCCTGGAGGGCGGCCTGACCCGAGTGCGGCTGCTGATACCCTACACCAGCGGCGCGCTGGTGACGACCCTGGAGACCCAGGCAAACGTGCTGGAGCTGACCTACAGGGAGGAGGGGACGGAGGTGCTGGCCGTGGTGGGGCCGGAGCTTCTGCATCTTGTCGCCCCCTATCAGATCCATGAGTGACCGGCTTCGCCCCCAGGGCTATGGAACCGGGGAATATGAGGAAAAGCGCTCCCGCTTCATCGGAGAGGTCTGGCCCGTTTCTGACGAGGAGCAGGCCAAGGCCCTGATCGCCCAGGTGAAAAAGCATTACCCGGATGCCCGCCACCACTGCTGGGCCTGGGTGCTGCCGGACGGGGCCTGCCGCTGGTCGGACGACGGGGAGCCGGGCGGCACCGCCGGAGGGCCAATCGCGAACATCCTCAGGGGCGGGCCGGTTTTTGGGGTTTTATGCGTTGTGACCCGCTATTTCGGCGGCACGCTTCTGGGAAGCGGCGGCCTGGTGCGGGCCTATTCCAGGGCGGCGGCCCTGGCCCTGGCCGACGCCGGAACGGAGCCTGACCCGGAAAAGACCGTTCTGACCGTCTCCTGCCCGTGGGACAGCCTCGATAAGGTTCACCGGCTGCTCCGCCAGCAGGAGGGGGTTCTTCTGGCCTCCGATTATGAATCCGACCCCACGCAGGCGATTTTGACGGCGGAGCTTCTGTCCGACCGGGCGGAGGAGTTTCTCCGGCAGCTGAAAAACGCCACCGCCGGGCGGGCAGACGTCCGCTGAAAATCCAGCCTCCCGCTCCCGCGGGAGGTTTTTTCGCGCTTTGTTTCCAAATTGTATTTTTACAAACGACGCTTTATATGATAGAATAAGGTGTTAAATTAGATTTTATAATATCTGCAACTACCTGCAAGGATTAGGGGTGATACGATTGGCAGAGGAATACGCGGTAAAAATGGTGGAGATCACCAAAACCTTCGGGGCCGTGACCGCGAACGACCGGGTGCATCTGGAGCTGAAAAAGGGAGAGATTCTCTCCCTGCTGGGGGAAAACGGCAGCGGCAAGACCACCCTGATGAATATGCTCTCCGGCATCTATTTTCCGGACAGCGGCCACATTTTTGTGGACGGACAGGAGGTGACGATTGCCTTCCCTCACGACGCCTATACCCTCGGCATCGGCATGGTGCATCAGCATTTCAAGCTGGTGGATGTGCTGACGGCGGCGGAGAATATCGAGCTTGGCCTGCCGGGGAAGCTGGTGGTGGACAAAAAGGCCATCGCCCAGCGGATTCGGGAGATTTGCGACCGCTACGGCTTCGTGGTGGAGCCGGAGAAGAAGGTCTACGATATGTCCGTGTCGGAAAAGCAGACGCTGGAGATTGTCAAGGCCCTCTACCGGGGAGCAAACGTCCTCATACTGGACGAGCCGACCGCCGTGCTGACCCCCCAGGAGACGGAGCGGCTGTTCGCCGTCATGCGGAACATGAAGGCGGACGGCAAGAGCATCATTATCATCACCCACAAGCTCCATGAGGTGCTGGAAATTTCCGACCGGGTGGCCGTGCTGCGCAAGGGCGTCTATGTGGGAGACAT
>JAJQHT010000253.1 GCA_021199595.1 Oscillospiraceae bacterium | reverse complement strand
CGTCAGCACAGCCATGCTTACACTCTCCGGCGTATTGACAGACAGAATAGCCAGGGCCGCCTTTGGCCCCACGCCAGAAACAGCCAGCAGCATTTCAAAGCAGTGTTTTTCCGCCTCCGTTCCAAAGCCATAGAGGTCGAAAGCATCCTCCCGTATTTGTTCGCTGATGTAAAGCTTTGCCTGGGAGCCGCGATTCAGGCGGCTCATGGTGTTTGCGGAGACGTTCACAGCAAAGCCAACGCCGCCGCAGTCAATTACAGCCAGATTTGGCTCTACATCAGTGACAGTCCCTGTCAAATGGTAGAACATACGTCGCTCCCTCCTTCCGCTGTCAGGGCGCTTGTTCTGCTTCTGGCGTGGCATATAGCCAGGGCCAGGGCGTCCGCTGCATCGTCCGGCCTGGGAGGCTTTGACATTCGCAGCAGCTTCTGCGTCATATAGATGACCTGCCGCTTCTGTGCCCCGCCATAGCCCACCACCGCCTGTTTGACCTGCATAGGCGTATATTCAAAGACAGGTATACCGCTGCGATAGGCGCTGAGCAGGATGACCCCCCGCCCGTGAGCCACAGAAATGCCGGTGGTGATATTCTTTGAAAAAAACAACTCCTCCACCGCAATTTCCGCCGGAGCGAAGGTGACGATGATTTCATTTAGGTCGTTGTATATCATATCCAGCCTGGGAGATAAAGCTGTGTTGGGGGGCGTGGTAATAACGCCGCAGGCCACATAGGTATTTTTGCCCCGCTCTGCGTCAATGACGCCGAAGCCCACAGTTCCAATGCCGGGGTCGATACCCAATATCCTCATAGCGCGCTGTCCTCTATCCGGGCGAAATAATTCCTCGTCTCCCGGATGTCCCGCTGTATCTGCTCTCCCAACGCCTCCGGCGTTGGGAACCTAGTCTCCTCCCGCAGAAATTTCAGAAATTCCAGGCGTACCTGAGAGCCGTAGAGGCGGCCCTCAAAATCCAAAATATTGGATTCCACCGTCACATGACTGTAGTTTCCGAAGGTAGGGCGAACTCCAATGTTTGTCACCGCCGCCTTCGGCCCCTCGGCCAGCCAGACGCGGGTTGCATAGACTCCGTGCCTTGGTTCCAGCACTCCCTCCGGGATGCGGGTGTTTATAGTGGGCGCGCCAATGCTTCGGCCAATTTTATAGCCATAGCCTACCGTATCCGTCAGCGTATGAGGATGGCCCAGATAGCGGGCGGCTCGCTCCATATCTCCAGCCGCGACCAGCTTGCGGATATAGGTGGAGCTGACGACTATGCCGTCAAGGATGACCTCTTCCACAATATCGCAGCCAAGGCCGTTTTTTTCGCACCAGGCAGCGATTTTATCCGAGGTTCCCTCTCCCCTCCAACCACAGGAAAAATCGCGTCCCATAACGAGATAGACGGCTCCCAGGTCATCCTTCACGGAGCGGAGGAATGCTTCCCACGGCATTTGCATGAACCGCTGGTCAAAATGGAGCATGATGATGTCATCTATCCCTCCGATACGGGAAATGAGTCCCTTGCGGTCAGCCACACTGCCCAGCAGGGGAACCTCCTCCCCTCGGACGAAAGTGTCCGGGTGTGCATCGAAGGATATGACCGCCGGCCTCGCGCCGGTCTCTGCGGCCCTGACCACAGTCTTTTTCATCAGAGCCTGGTGACCCAAATGCACGCCGTCAAAGAAGCCAAGGGCCACCACGCGCTTTATCTCATTCATGGCATGATGCCTCCCCGGTGAGAAGCGTCAGCGGGAGAATGTATTTCTCCGGGGCTTCTCGTATTGCCTCAAGTGTGTGGGCTTCGGAAATATGAAATGATCCGGCTCGCGTGCGGCGCAGGGCGCTCATACAGCCGCCGCAGCCCAAGGCATCCCCGATGCTGTCACAAAGGGTTCGGATATAAGTACCCTTGGAGCACTCGATGATAAGGCCCCAGTCTCCATTTTTATCCTGATCCGTCAGTTCCAGGCGATAGATAGTGACAGGCCGTGGGTCGCGGTGTACCTCTCCCCCGCGGCGGGCAATCTCATACAGCTTTTTGCCTCGAATCTTTATGGCGGAATACATGGGCGGCGTCTGAAGAATATCGCCCCGCAGAGCCGCCAGTGCAGGTTCAATCTCCGAGGCGGTCAGAGACTGCTCCTGCTGCGTCAGGATATTTCCCCATATATCCTGAGTGTCTGTTCTGACACCGAGACGCAGGCGGGCATGATATTCTTTTTTGTCGTTTTCCGCGTATTTCGCAGCCTTCGTTCCCTTCCCTGTCAGAACGACCAGAAGGCCCGTGGCGTTAGGATCCAGGGTGCCGGTGTGTCCGATATGTTTTTCATGCAAAACCCCCCGCAGATGGGCACATACATCCATGCTTGTCCACTCCGCGGGTTTGTCTACCAGAAGAATTCCATCCATCAAAGCGCCTCCAATATCTCCCGCACCAGTATCTCGCGAGCCTCCTCCGGCCCGGCGTCTATGGTGCAGCCGGAGGCCATACGGTGACCTCCGCCCCCGTGAAGGGCGCAGATAGCGGAGGAATCAAACATCGGCCCGCTGCGCAGACTTATCTTGCAGTGACCCGGGCGCATCTCCCGTATGGTGACAGATACCCGGCTGCCTGCCACACGGCCTGCCAGAGAGGCCAGGTCGTCGCAGTCGTCCTCCACTGCACCGGAGCGCTCCATCATGTCCAGTGTGACAGTAGCCACAGTCACGGACTGATCAGGGCCAAAGCGTTTCAGCCCTGCAAATATCATTCCTTCCAGTGTTAGTCTGGCAAAGGAGGTGGCCCTGAAAAGCTGAATGTTTAGCTGCTTGTGGTCAGCCCCGGCCTCGATGAGCTGGGCGGCAGCGCGATGGGTATCCGCCGTGGTGTTGGCATAGACAAAGCAGCCGCAGTCCGTGCTGACGGCCATATAAAGGAGGTCTGCCTCATCTTTATCCGGCCCGCCAAATATCTCATTGGCAAGCTGGAGAATTATCTCACCGCAGGAGGCCCTGTCAGGCTGACAAAGAAGATTTTTTGCATAATTGGTGTTGGTGGGATGGTGGTCGATGCAGAGATCAATTTTTCCACCTTTAAAACCACGAGGATAGAGATTTTCCGCCGCCAGGTCTATCGTCACGGTGCAGTCCGGCACGAAATCGGCAGAAGCAATATAGGGTGCCGTCCAGCGGCTGTAGCGCTCGGTAGTTTCTGGGTTGTCGTATACAAAAGCGCTCTTTCCCATACGGCGGAGCATATGACAAAGGGCGGCGGCACTGCCAAGCGTGTCGCCGTCCGGGTGGATATGCGTCACCAGCAAATATCCGTCGTGTTCGTTCAAATAGGTTATACAGTCATTCAGTGTCATCATCGTCATGTTGAATGTCCAAATCGCTGATTATGCGGTTAATATATGCCCCGTGGGCAATGGAATCGTCCAGCTGGAAGGTAAGCTCCGGGGTATAGCGCAGATCCAGGCTCCGGCCCAGCTCCCGCCGCAGATACCCGGCGACGGAGCGCAGCCCCCGCAGCATTTCCTTTTCGTTAAAGTCTCCCAAGACGCTCACGTATACCTTGCAGTAGCGCAGATCTCTCGTGGTTTCCGTATGGGTGATGGAGACCATGGCTCCCTGTTGGATGCGTGGGTCTTTTACCTCCCGGAGTTTTTCTGCCAAAACGCGGCGGATGTCGTCGTTGATTCTGTCGATATGGTAATTAGGCATTGATTTGCTCCATGATAAAGCACTCTATCACGTCAAGCTCCTTGATGTCGTTGTATTTTTCCACCTGCATACCGCACTCATAACCGGAGGCTACCTCACGGACGTCGTCCTTGAAGCGGCGCAGGGAGGCCAGATTGCCCTCGAAGATAACAATGTTGTCCCGCAGAACGCGAACCTGGCAGTTGCGCTGAATTTTGCCGTCCAGTACATAGCAGCCACAGACGGTTCCCACCTTGGAAACCTTGTAGGTCTGGCGAACCTCGGCGTGACCGATAATCTTTTCCTGGAATTTCGGGGCAAGCATACCCTTCATTGCGGATTCAATCTCGTTAATGCAGTCGTAAATCACCCGATAGAGCCGAATGTCTACATCAGAGCGCGTGGCGTTGTCCCTGGCGGCGTTGTCGGGCCGGACATTAAAACCGACAATCACCGCGTTGGAGGTCGAGGCCAGCATGACATCCGACTCGTTGATAGCGCCCACGGCGCAGTGAATGACCTTGACCCGAACCTCCTCGTTGGAGAGCTTTTCCAGGGAAGCCTTCACCGCTTCGGCGCTGCCCTTCACATCGGCCTTGACGATGATGTTGAAATCCTTCATTTCGCCCTGCTGGATACGGGCAAAAAGGTCGTCCAGAGATACCTTTTTGGGGGCAGAGCCGGCGGACTGCTTTGCCTTTTCCTTTCGTTCCTCCACAAGCTCACGAGCCATGCGCTCATCCGCTACGGCGTTGAACACGTCTCCAGCGTTAGGAACCTCGCTCATACCGGCAATTTCCACCGGCACGGAGGGGCCTGCCTCAGTCACACGCTGACCCTTGTCATTTATCATAGCGCGTACGCGACCAACAGCGGTACCGGCGATGATGATGTCTCCCTGCTTCAGTGTACCGTTCTGAACCAGGACGGTCATGATGGGGCCGCGCCCCTTATCCAGACGGGCCTCAATCACCGCGCCGCTTGCGGCACGGTCAGGGTTGGCACGCAGCCCAAGCATTTCTGTTTGCAGGGCCAGCATTTCCAGCAGATTCTCGACGCCCTCGCCGGTCTTGGCAGAAATCGGGCAGATGATAGTGTCGCCGCCCCACTC
>JAJQHT010000139.1 GCA_021199595.1 Oscillospiraceae bacterium | reverse complement strand
TTGTCCAGTCTGTCCCCATGCGGGAGTTTTCCGCGCATTTGTTTGCCATCCCCAGCATCGGCGTCATTTTTCAGAATATGATAGACGTAAGCGACTATTCGGAAACAGAAGTAAAATATATCCGCCAGTTCGTCTTTCAGGGTACCTTCTCCGTCCTCTATGACTGGCTGAACAGCGAAAATCCCGAGCCGGTGGAGACAATCGCCGACGTGCTGGGACTGCTGAAAAGCAAATTATAAGCTCGGCTGAACATTAAATCGACAGGCGTCACAGCACAGAGTATTCCGCATAAAATTATAATGCAGGAGCGCCGGTTTTTAGCCGGCGCTCCTGCCGCATATTATTCCGCCAACAGCCCGCATTCGACCAGGAACTCGCGGGTAACATCGTCTGTGCTGCGGCCCAGGACATCCACCTGGTAGGTCATATTCATCATATCATCGCTGGAAATCATGCCGGCCAGCTCGTTCAGAATATCCTCCAGCGGCGCGTCGGCAAAACGGGTCAGCGTGTCCTCACGAATGAGGAAGGCGCCGTTATATTCCGGGAAGAAGGACATATCATCCTCCAATATCACAAGATTGGCCTTCTTGTTGAGGCCGTCCGTGGCGTAGACCTCGGTTACCTCAAAGCTGCCGCTCTCTATGGCGGTGTATTTCAGGCTGACGTCCACGGATACCGCGTCCTTGAAGGTCAGGCCGTAATACTCGATGAACGGCCCGTATTTCATGCTGCCCTCCTGCGTGAAGAACTCGTGCTCCGCGCCGAAGGTCAGCTCTCCCGCCACGGGAACCAGGTCGCTTATGGTCTCCAGACCGTATTGCTCCGCGACCTCCTGCGTTACGGCGATGGCATAGGTGTTGTCAAGGCCCACCTGCGCCAGCAAGCGGATGCCGTATTCCTCTCCGGCCACCTGATTGGCATAATCATAAAGAGTCATGCCCTCCGGCACATCCGTGGGATCCAGGCCCAGGAAGGTGGTCAGAAGCGTGCCGTCATAAGAAAACATGAGGTCGCAGCTGTGATCGTCGCCAATGAGCGACTTAAAGCTGTTTACCTGGGACATCTCATCCATAATGCTCACGGTTATATTGCTCTGATCCTCGATGAGATACTTCGCCATGCGGTTCATGATTTGAACCTCGGAGTAATTGCCGTCATATATCAGCAGCTCATCGCTGTCAGTGGAGCTGATCCCATAGGGAACGAGAACCGCCAAGCACACAAGGAGCACCGCCAGGGCCGGGATCCAGCGCCTTTTGGCTGAGCCTTTGTTTTTCCGAAAGCTGTTTTCAAGGACGCCCATGAGCAGGTCTGCGATTATGGCGATAGCCATCAGCGCACCCGTGCCGGCGAGAACCAGAGACATATCCTGTATGCGGATGCCCCGGTTGATAATACTGCCCAGTCCGCCGCCGCCCACAAAGGCCGCGAATACGGCCGTGCCAATGGCGTTCACCACCGCGATGCGGATGCCTGTAAACACGGTTGGAAACGCCAGGGGAAGCTCGATAAACAGCGTTCTGTACGCCTTGCTCATCCCCATGCCGCGGGCAGCCTCCTTGACGCCCGGATCCACCTCCTCCAGTCCCAGGCAGGTATTGCGCACAATGGTAAGAAGGGAGTAGAGCGTAATGCCAGTGATGACCGTTGCCTTGCCCGCGCCCACGAAGACCATGATAATACCCAGCAGCGCCAGGGCGGGAATCGTTTGCAGCAAATCCACGAGCTTCAGAATAAAGCCCCGTATCCTGGGAAACAGATAGGCCAGAAGCCCCAGCGGCAGCCCCACGGCAACCGACAGCAGGCTGGAGAAAAACACGATGTAAAGGTGCTCCAGAATCAGACTGACGCTCATTTGGTCACCCCCTTGCGCAGACCGCGGGGCGTGACCTTTTTCTGCAGCAGGTCGATCAGCGCCCCGAACAGGATGGCCAGCAGCGCCGCCGGGATTGCTCCCAGAAGAATCAGCGTATTATTATTGGAGGCAGTGCCCTGATAGATGAAATCCCCCAGTCCGCCCAGGCCGATCATGGAGGCCAGAACCGTCCAGGAAACGGTATATATCCGTGGACATCCGCAGCCCGGCAATAATCGTAGGCATGGCCAGCGGCAGCTCTACCCGAAGGATGGACTGCATGGCGGACATACCGCAGCCCTTGGCGGCCTCAATATATTTGGGGTCTATGCTGAGAAGCCCGGCATAGGTGTTTTTCAGCACAGGGAACAGCGCATAGATGGATAAGGCGATAATGACCGTTGCGGGCACCATGCCGAGCCACAGGAACAAAATGCCAATGAACACCAGCCCGGGAATGGTCTGGAACACGGAAATGACTGGCATGATTACGCCGGCCCACCGCGGTATCCGGGAAAGGGCCACGCCCAGCACAAGCCCCAAAACGAAGCCGATGGCAACGCATATAACAACATAAATGGTGTGGGTGACGATTGCGTTCAGCAGCATAGAGCCGTAGGTAGAAATAAGCTCCTTCATCATGTATTTTCCCACAGATTCTCGGCCACGGACTTGGCAATGCTGGTTTTGGTCACAATCCCGGCAATGGTTTCGTCCTCCCGCAGCACCACCACATAGCTCTCGCCAGCGTCCAACAGATAATCGAAGCACTCCCTTGCGTCATCGCCCAGGTGAACGGTGCGGGTGGTGTTGCGGATAATCGGGTCAATGTCCCCCAAATCACGGCCCCATTTCCGAATATCACCGATAGAGACAGTGCCGACATAGTGGCCGTCGTCATCCGAGATGATAAGGGTATCCACATTATAGCGGGCCATGCGCTCCGCGCATTCCCTGACGCCCCGGCCCTTGCGCATGGTTCGGATATTCGTGCGCATATAGTCCTCCACCCTGGAGGGCGTGGCCGCCCCGGCGGCGTGCTTGCCAAGGAAGCTCTGAACCCGCTCTGTCGCCGGATGCTCCAGCATTTCCTCCGGCGTTGCCATTTGGACGATTTGGCCATCATCCATGAAAAATATCTTGTCGGCCATTTTCAGCGCCTCGTCCATGTCGTGCGTAACGAATACGAAGGTCTTATTCAGCTTCCTCTGTAAGCTTTTTACCTCGTCCTGCAGCACCTCACGGGTCTGCGGGTCAAGAGCGCCGAACGGCTCATCCATCAGCACAATAGGCGGCGAGGCGGCCAGCGCCCGCAGAACGCCAATGCGCTGCTGCTGCCCGCCGGAAAGCTGATTGGGATATTTGTCTGCGTATTCCTCCATGTTGACCATTTTCAGCATCTCGGATACAATCCTGGCGCAATCCTCTTTGCTGTATTTCAGAAGCTTCGGGACGACACATATATTCTGGGCCACGGTCATATTGGGAAACAGTCCGATCTGCTGGATAACATATCCGATATGCCGGCGCAGGTCATCTTTGTCCGTCTCCCGAATGTCCTTGCCGTCTATGTAAACTGTGCCGCTGTCCGGCTCGATGAGCCGATTGATGGTTTTCAGCGTGGTCGTCTTGCCGCAGCCGGACGGGCCGATGAGGACAATGAATTCCCCATCCTGAATGGTGAAGCTCAGATCCTTCAAAATCTGCGATTTTCCATAGCTTTTGCTGACATTCCTAAATTCAATCATACGATTCCTCCTTCGCAGATATGATGCTTTGTGCGGTTGTAACAGCGGCCGGGGAGCCAACGATAAGCAGCACATCGCCGCCGTACAGCTCGGCATAGGGGCCGGGAGAAACAATGACGTTTTTCCCCCGCCGAATGCCGATGATAGTAGCGCCGGTGTTCTGCCAGAAATTCAGACTGCCAATGCTCTTTCCGATGACAGGCGAGTCAGCGGGAATCGGCACCTCATAATTCGGAAGCGGGTCATGCGCGGCGGCGTAAGTCTCCCTGGCTCTGAGCAGGGAGGTCACTGTATCCGATATGCGTTCGTTCAGCGACTGATATTCCGCCAGAAGTCCCTGCAGCTGGTTCCGCAGCTTATATACATCGCTGGTCTCGGAAAGGTTCGCGATAAAGCGCCTGGCATTGTCGGCAGAGATAATCCTGACGCCGGTCTGGTGCTTAATCTCCACCACCTTCATATCCGCCAGCAGATGAAGCGACCGCCGGATGGTTTCCGGCGAAACGCTGTATTCCGACGCCATGACGGATCGGCCATAGATAAGGCTCCCTTCCTGCAAATCACCGCGGGCAATCCGCGCGGCAATATCCGACGCAATCTGCATATATTGCGGGGATGCGGCTGTGCGCATATGAAATCCATCTCCCAACATAAGCAATGTATGACATCTGTATCTTTATTATAAACTAACAACTTTATTTTGTTAAGCGGTGTGTCAGTTAACATTTTGTAAACAAAGCCTGATTACATTGCCATTTCATGTCCCATCCGCCATAAATCCACCGCTCAGGTGCATCTGTCAGCTGCACAAGCTGCAAAGGTTAACTATAATAGTAATATAATAGCATAAGACAAGGTGAGATTTATGGAGTATTTCTGGTATGTAGTGACGGCATTGGGCGCAGGAGTCGGCACGGGACTCGCCGGGCTTTCTGCGACAACGGTGATGGTGCCGATTTTGATTGTGCTGTGTCCCTCCTTCAGCGGGGAGTACGGCGCGTATCAGGCGACGGCTATCGCGCTGGCCTCGGACATTCTCGGCTCTGCAGTGTCAGCGTCGGTTTACGCAAAAAACAAGCACATCGACCTGAAGCACGGCTGGGTCATGATGGCCTGCATTATCGCCCTCAGCGCAAAAAATCGCGGGAGACGAAAGCCGTCTCCCGCGATTTGCGTTTGTTTTTTACTC
>JAJQHT010000219.1:4268-4804 GCA_021199595.1 Oscillospiraceae bacterium | reverse complement strand
GAGCTTCTCATCCCCCGCCCCATGGAGGAGGTCGTGACATCCTATGCCCGCACCGCCAAAGCAGCTGGGCTGGACGGGGTGGTCTGCTCCCCGCTGGAGGCGGGCACCATCCACGCCGCCTGTGGGGCGGGCTTTCTCACCGTCACACCGGGCGTTCGCTTCGCCGGGGCCGCCGGGGACGACCAGCAGCGCGTCACCACCCCCGCCGGGGCCAGGAGCCTCGGCTCGGACTACATCGTGGTGGGCCGCCCCATCTCCCAGGCCCCCGACCCGGTGGCCGCCTATGAAAAATGCCTGCGCGATTTTTTAACCGATAATACTAATGAATAATCATCATACAGGAGGCACTATGGACACGACAGACAAGCAAGTTGCGAAGGCCCTGCTCTCTATCCGGGCCGTGTTTCTCCGGCCGGGGGAGCCGTTCACCTGGGCCAGCGGCATCAAAAGCCCCCACAACGGCGCCCACCCGCAGGAGATGACCCCCCCCCCCGCGCCGGGGCGCCCCCGGCGCGGGGCCCTGCGCCGCCCCCCCC
>JAJQHT010000219.1:0-4258 GCA_021199595.1 Oscillospiraceae bacterium | reverse complement strand
CAAAAGCCCCATCTACTGCGACAACCGGCTGATACTGACCGCCCCCGCCGTGCGGGATCTGGTGGAAAACGCCCTGGCGGACACGGTGAAATCCGCCTACCCGACGGCGGAGGTGCTGATGGGCACCGCCACAGCGGGCATCGCCCACGCCGCCATCGCGGGGCATATTCTGGGCCTGCCCATGGGCTATGTCCGCTCCGGGGCCAAGGATCACGGGCGGCAAAACCGCATCGAGGGCCGCCTGGAGCCGGGTCAGCGGGTGGTGGTCATAGAGGATTTAATCTCCACCGCCGGAAGCTGCATCGAGACGGCCCAGGCCCTGCGGGACGCGGGGGCCGAGGTGCTGGGCATCGCCAGCATCTTCACCTATGGCATGAAGGCGGGACTTGAGCGCCTCGAAAAGGCCGGGCTTCAAAACATAAGCCTCACAAACCTGGACGCGGTCGCCGCCGCCGGGGTCGAGGCAGGCTATATCACAGACCGGGAGGCGGCGCAGGTGCTGGCCTTCCGGGATAATCCCAGCGACGAGAGCTGGATAGGAGGGACAAAGAAGCAATGAGAAGTGTTATCCGCATCGGGGATTTGTCTGTGGAGGAAATCGCCGCGCTGAACGCCACGGCCAGCGACATCATCGACCACCCGAAGCAGTACGCGGAGGTGTGCCACGGCAAGAAGCTCGCCACACTGTTTTTTGAGCCGTCCACCCGGACAAGACTGAGCTTTGAGGCAGCCATGTACGACCTGGGCGGGAACGTGCTGTCCGTCTCCGACGGCAATTCCAGCTCCGCCGCCAAGGGCGAGAGCGTGGCGGACACGGCCAAGACCGTGAGCTGCTACGCCGACATCATCGCCATGCGCCATCCCAAGGAGGGCGCGCCCTATGTGGCGAGCGTGAACGCCTCTGTGCCGGTGATAAACGCGGGAGACGGCGGCCACAACCACCCCACCCAGACGCTGACAGACCTGCTAACCATCCAGCGGGAGAAGGGCCATCTGGACGGACTGACCATCGGCGTATGCGGCGATCTGAAATTTGGCCGCACCGTCCACTCCCTCCTGGAGGCCATGAGCCGCTACCCCGGCACCCGGTTCGTCCTCATCTCCCCGGAGGAGCTGAAGCTCCCCAGCTATGTGAAAAAGGACATCTTAGAGGCCCAGGGCATCCCCTATGTCCAGACCACCGACCTCGAAGGCTCCCTGCCGGAGCTTGACGCGCTGTATATGACCCGCGTACAGCGGGAGCGGTTTTTCAACGAGGAGGACTACCTGCGCTTAAAGGACAGCTACATCCTGACCCCGGAGCGGCTGACCTCCGCGCGGCAGGACATGATCATCCTCCACCCGCTGCCCAGGGTGAACGAGATCTCCCTCGCGGTGGACGCAGACCCCCGCGCCTGCTATTTCAAGCAGGTGGCGAACGGCAAATTTGCCCGCATGGCCCTTATTCTCATGCTGCTGAAGGAGGCAGGGACGCTATGAATGTAGACGCGATAAAAAACGGCATCGTCATCGACCACATCAAGGCCGGTCAGGGAATGGAGATATACCGCTTCCTGGGGCTGGAAAACCTGGACTGCCCCGTGGCCCTGATGAAAAACGTGGTCAGTCACCAGATGGGCAAAAAGGACATCATTAAAATAGACGGCGAGCTGGGCCTCGACCTGAACGTGCTGGGCTATATCGACCCGGACATCACCATTGACATCATCCAGAACGAGCGCTGCCTGCGGAAATATCATCCCACCCTGCCGGAGCAGATACGGGACATCGTCCGCTGCAAGAACCCCCGTTGCATCACCACCACCGAGCAGGAGCTGCCCCAGATCTTCCGCCTGGCCGACCGGGAGAAGAAGATCTACCGCTGCATCTACTGCGACGCGAAGGCCAAGGCATGATACGCTTCAATAACGACTACAGCCAGGGCTGTCACCCCAGCATATTGCAGACGCTCACGGAAATCAATTCCACCTCCTACGCCGGGTACGGGGAGGACGAGTGGTGCCGGGCGGCGGCACAGGAGATTGGAAAATACCTCGACTGTCCCCAGGCCGCCGTCCACTTCATCCCCGGCGGGACGCAGGTGAACGTCCTCGCCCTCTCCGCCGCCCTGCGGCCCTATCAGGCCGTTTTATGCGCGGACACGGCCCACATAAACGTCCACGAGAGCGGCGCACCGGAGCACGCGGGGATAAAAATGGTCACCTGCCCGGGCCGGGAGGGAAAGCTTGACCCAGCCTTCATCACGGCGCAGATGGAGCTTTATCTCACGAGCACCCATCAGGACCAAATCGCCCAGCCGAAGCTTGTGTCCCTGGCCTTTCCGACGGAGTACGGCACCATCTATTCCCTCTCCGAGCTGGAGGCGATACACGCCCTTTGCGAGCAGTACGGCCTGCATCTCTATATCGACGGGGCGCGGCTGGGCTACGGTCTGGGGGCCGCGGAAAACGACGTGACCATGGCAGATCTCGCGCGGCTTGCGGATATATTCACCATCGGCGGCACCAAGTGCGGCACGATGTTCGGAGAGGCCCTGGTCATCACGAATCCCGCCCTGAACGTGGGCTTCCGCCACTACATGAAGCAGGGCGGGGCCATGCTGGCGAAGGGCTGGCTTCTGGGCGTGCAGTTTTACACGCTGTTCCGGGACGGGCTATATTTCGAGATAACCCGTCAGGCCGACGAGTACGCCATGGAGCTGAAGGCCGCCTTCGCCCAAAAGGGGGTTTCCTGCTACATCGAAAGCTGCACAAATCAGCTGTTCCTCGTCATGGAGGACGGGCAGGCGCAGCGCCTCGCGGAAAAATACATCTTCGAGCAATACGAACGTGTGGACGACACGCACCAGTGCGTCCGCTTCTGCACCAGCTGGAGCACCGACCCGCAGGACGTCGCCGCCCTCTGCCGGGACATTGCGCTGATGCTCTAAAATTCGACATAAGGAAGCTGCCCCAAAAACGAGCGTTTTGGGGCAGCTTCCTGTGGTTTATGGCTTATGGCGGCGCGTCAGTCCAGGCCCCGCTCCTTTTTCAGCCGGCGGATGTCCGTGCCGAGGAAGTGAAGGATCTGGTATTCGCCCTCCAGGCGGGAGACGATCTGGGGCGTATAGCGGCGCTCCATCTGGTTGCGGGTCAGGTTTGTGCTGATGACGGTCTTTTTCCCGGCCAGGAGGCGGGCGTTTATCAGGGTATACAGGGCGCTTTTGGAAAACTCGGTCACAAGCTCCGTGCCCAAATCGTCCAGGATAAGCAGGTCGCAGCCGGTCATGCGGCGTATCTGGGCCGAGGCCTCCTCCGCCTCCCCCTCGCCGCGGGTAAAGCGCTCCCGCTCATACGCGCCGAGGGCGGCCACCGCCGTCTCATACACCACGGAAAAGCCCCGCTGGGACACCTCCCGCGCGATGCAGGCGGAGAGGAAGGTCTTGCCGAGGCCCGTGCCGCCCTGGAACAGGAGGTTCATGCTTTTTTCGCCGAAGTGGAGGGCATAGTCATAGCAGATGCCGAACACGGTCTCCATCTGCTGCCGGGGAGAGATGCCCGTGTCGGGGTCGGGCGCGCTGTCATAGAAGTTCAGGTCAAAGGAGCCGAAGGTCTCGTTGCCGAGCTTCAGGAGGGTGGAGAGATCCCTGGCCCGCTCCCGCTCATACAGCTCGTTCAGGCAGGAGCACATCTGCCCCTGCACATAGCCGGTGTCCCGGCATTTCGGACAGGCCCAGGCCCCGTCCAGCCAGTCGATAGGCCAGCCGTTTTCCACCAGCAGCTCCGCCCGACGGGCCTGGAGGTCAAGGCTCTCCCGCCGGGCCTGGGTCAAATCCGTCCCCTCGCCCAGGGCGGCGGAGATGGCGCTGCCCATCAGCCCGGCAATAGCGTCGTCCAGCCGGCGCAGCTCCGGCACCCGTGCATATGCGATCTGGTGCCGGCGGCGATCCTCCTGGATGCTTTGGCGGCGTATATTCTCTTTTTCCCGGCGCGCCAGGGCCAGCAGTTTTCCGTCCATAGGTGCTTCTTCCTATCCTATATCATAGAATCTGTTATAAAAGGGCAAAAGCCTCGCAGAGTTTGCGCCCGCAGGCGGTGTGCAAACGCGCAACCGTGCGAAGCACGGCTCTTGGCGCGTGCAGTGTGCGAGCGTAGCGAGTGCGCGGGTCAGGCCGCAACCCTTTCATTTTAGATAAAAAGCCTGCTTTTTATCTAAAATGAGCGTCAGCTGTTTTTTATCTTTTCCCGCAGGCGGCGCAGGCGTTCAAGCTCCTGCGCGT